>NZ_JAPPSU010000029.1:0-4482 GCF_026719175.1 Citrobacter sp. R4 | reverse complement strand
AATCAATGATTTATCAAAAATGATTGAAAGGTGGTTGTAAATAATGTTACAATGTGTGAGAAGCAGTCTAAATTCTTCGTGAAATAGTGATTTTTGAAGCTAATAAAAAACACACGTGGAATTTAGGGAATACTGATGTAACACGGATTGACCGTATTGGGAGTTTGAGATGGTGACAAAGAGAGTGCAACGGATGATGTTCGCGGCGGCGGCGTGCATTCCGCTGCTGCTGGGCAGCGCGCCGCTTTATGCGCAGACGAGTGCGGTGCAGCAAAAGCTGGCGGCGCTGGAGAAAAGCAGCGGAGGGCGGCTGGGCGTCGCGCTCATCGATACCGCAGATAATACGCAGGTGCTTTATCGCGGTGATGAACGCTTTCCAATGTGCAGTACCAGTAAAGTTATGGCGGCCGCGGCGGTGCTTAAGCAGAGTGAAACGCAAAAGCAGCTGCTTAATCAGCCTGTCGAGATCAAGCCTGCCGATCTGGTTAACTACAATCCGATTGCCGAAAAACACGTCAACGGCACAATGACGCTGGCAGAACTGAGCGCGGCCGCGTTGCAGTACAGCGACAATACCGCCATGAACAAATTGATTGCCCAGCTCGGTGGCCCGGGAGGCGTGACGGCTTTTGCCCGCGCGATCGGCGATGAGACGTTTCGTCTGGATCGCACTGAACCTACGCTGAATACCGCCATTCCCGGCGACCCGAGAGACACCACCACGCCGCGGGCGATGGCGCAGACGTTGCGTCAGCTTACGCTGGGTCATGCGCTGGGCGAAACCCAGCGGGCGCAGTTGGTGACGTGGCTCAAAGGCAATACGACCGGCGCAGCCAGCATTCGGGCCGGCTTACCGACGTCGTGGACTGTGGGTGATAAGACCGGCAGCGGCGACTACGGCACCACCAATGATATTGCGGTGATCTGGCCGCAGGGTCGTGCGCCGCTGGTTCTGGTGACCTATTTTACCCAGCCGCAACAGAACGCAGAGAGCCGCCGCGATGTGCTGGCTTCAGCGGCGAGAATCATCGCCGAAGGGCTGTAACTGGTTTTGTTGAATAAATCGAACTTTTGCTGAGTTGAAGGATCAGATCACGTATCTTCCCGACAACGCAGACCGTTCCGTGGCAAAGCAAAAGTTCAAAATCACCAACTGGCCCACCTACAATAAAGCCCTCATCAACCGTGGCTCCATAACTTTCTGGCTGGATGATGAAGCTATTCAGGCCTGGTATGAGTCAGCAACACCTTCTTCACGAGGCAGACCTCAGCGCTATTCTGACCTTGCCATCACGACTGTGCTGGTCATTAAACGCGTATTCAGGCTGACCCTGCGCGCTGCGCAGGGCTTTATTGATTCCATTTTTTCTCTGATGAACGTTCCGCTACGCTGCCCGGATTACAGCTGTGTCAGCAGGCGGGCAAAGTCGGTTAATATCAGTTTCAAAACGCCCACCCGGGGTGAAATCGCACACCTGGTAATTGATTCCACCGGGCTGAAGGTCTTCGGTGAAGGCGAGTGGAAAGTCAAAAAGCATGGCCAGGAACGCCGTCGTATATGGCGTAAGCTGCATCTGGCAGTTGACAGTAAAACACATGAAATCATCTGCGCTGACCTGTCGCTGAACAACGTTACGGACTCAGAGGCCTTCCCCGGGTTAATCCGGCAAACCCACCGGAAAATCAGGTCAGCCGCCGCCGATGGAGCTTACGATTAAATTGTATTCAGTGATGTAAGGATACTATTATGGGATACACCAGAAATCAGCACATGCTCTCACAGTGGTTTCTCAGGAACTTCCGCAGTGATGATACGGCACAGAGTCCGAAGGAGAAGCAACGGGTCTGGGCCCACGTTGTGGTTCCTTAGGATATAGCTCTGTGATTTAGTCTTTTTAGGGCGTTTATTTATGTCTTTATGCTGTAATGTCGGTGCTGATTTGGTCTTCAATAAGGCGATTTTTAGCCCGCTTTTTCCGGGGGGATGAAATGTTATTGGATTGCTAAATGATTTCAAAAAAGGGGTAACATAGAGCGGGGATTAGTGTGGCGAGGCGCAGGTTTCCGATGGCAGGCTAAACGCAAAAAATGCGCTTTTTAGCCGGTGATGAGGTGAGGCCGGGAGGGGATGCGTCGCCGATCACAGTTTACAACAGGGTTTGATAACGGGAGGAAAAGTCATGCTGCAGGGATTGAATCATCTGACGCTGGCGGTCAGCGATCTGGCGTCAAGCCTGGCATTTTATCAGCAGTTACCTGGAATGCGCCTGCACGCCAGCTGGGATAGCGGAGCCTATCTCTCCTGTGGGGCGCTGTGGCTGTGCTTGTCGCTGGATGAGCAGCGGCGTAAAACGCCCCCTCAGGAAAGCGACTATACCCACTACGCCTTCAGCGTGGCGGAAGAAGAGTTTGCCGGGGTGGTGGCTCTGCTGGCGCAGGCGGGGGCTGAGGTATGGAAAGATAACCGCAGTGAAGGGGCGTCTTACTATTTTCTCGACCCTGACGGCCATAAGCTGGAGCTGCATGTGGGGAATCTGGCGCAGCGGCTGGCCGCCTGTCGCGAACGCCCCTACAAGGGGATGGTCTTTTTTGATTGACGGGTTAGTTCAGCTTACTGCCGGATTTCAACGTGCAGATCCACAGCGGTGAATTGATAGAGCTGAGCAAGATAGCCTTTTCGTTGAGCTTCTGAGCGTTGAGAAACAGCCCGTCGTGGCTGTCGGACATCTCGCGCATAAAGTAGTCGAAAATCACGTTCGGCGATTCATCAATCGAGGAGGCGCTCGATTCCCACTGATTGATGCGGTAATGACGCTCGGTGGCCGAGATGCGTTTGCTGCTGTAGGTAAACTTCACGTAGCGTTGCAGGTAGAGCCAGCCGGCGGCGGAGTCGGTGTAACCTTCGACCACCATCGAGCCTTTACCCTGCGCGCCAAAATTGAAGTGAATATTGCCGTTAACGTTCTCTTTGTCCATGTTCTCAAAGCGCATGATGCCCTTAGTGGAACAGCTCATGACACCCGCGTTGTCGGCAGGCAGCAGCCGCCAGGCGCTAAACGCGGCGGCGGCAATAAATACCAGAACGCAGAGGGCAAAGAACGGACGCGGCGCGAGTCTCATTACGGCTTCCAGGAGTAGTAAAAGTAGTTATCGCAATAGCTGAACGGGTTATCTTCATGCATGGCGCAGTGGGCAAGGAACACGCGCCCCAGCCCGTTGGTTTCGAGCCGATCGCCGTAGAAGAAAAGAAAACGTTCACCGGGTTTACAGGCAATATTCAGCCGCTGGCGTACCTCATCGAAGTTTTTGCCGTAGGACTCTTCACTGACCGAACGTCGCATTTCATCGCTGGCCAGCAGTTCGCACTGGCTATGGCTGAGGCGGGTCAGCGCGATAGGCTGGGATTCACTGATGCCGACCAGACTGAAGGCAACCAGAAGCAGGGCAATGGTGAGCAAGCAGGCTCCGGCCATGTACCAGCACATCCCGCGAGCATGTGCGGAGCGCGGTGCGTCTGGCGTTGTCGTAACGGGCGGCGGTTCGGCAGGCGTCTGTTGTGGTGAAACCGGCGGCGCGTCGTCCAGCGCTTCGATAATGACCTCGGGATTAAGCTGCAAATAGCCGCGCGAGACGGTGACGATGATGTTATCGACGCCGTAATGGCGAAAGGTCTTCCGCAGCATGCTGAGATACTGATTCAGATTGCTGTTGGATGAGGTTAATCCATTGTCATCCCAGACTTTTTTCAGAACATCTTCCCGGCTGACAATCTCGGTATGGCGCAGAAAATAGTTAAACAGGGCGCTGGCGGTGAGGGATAGCTGGCTGTCCGGTTCATCGCTTTGCGGCAGCGTCAGGGTTCCGTCGGTGGCGTCGTAGATAAAACGGGCATTGATGTTGTAGCGCATCGCGGCCTCAGTCTGTGCTTCACGCGGGAAGCGTCATTTTATTCAGGGAGTCAACCAGCGCGCGACGGTGGTCGGCGCTCATGGTGATCCCTTCCGTCAACTCCGAAAGCCAGATGCCGTCAGCGGCGTAGCGCACCAGCGTGCCGGTTGGGCTGTTATCCAGCTCATCGCCCTGCGCCAGTTTCTCCAGCATCCAGTCGCGCCAGCATTTGCGCAGCACCGGTTCATCGGGCATTGCCAGCGACAAAACCATAAGCTGGCGGCTTTCATGGGTGTCCGTGAGATCCGCCAGATAGTTCAGATAGGCGCGGGTAAACCGGCCATAGCTCACGCCATCCTGTTGCATCAGCGCGGTAATCGCTTCTTCCATGATTGCCAGCAGACGCGCGAACAGGGCGAATATTAGCGCCTGCTTGTTCGGGAAATGGTGGATAAGGCCGCCTTTACGGCACTGTTGCAAAGTTAGCGATGAGGCAGCCTTTTGTCTTATTCAAAGGCCTTACATTTCAAAAACTCTGCTTACCAGGCGCATTTCGCCCAGGGGATCACCATAATAAAATGCTGAGGCCTGGCC
>NZ_JAPPSU010000028.1:0-4568 GCF_026719175.1 Citrobacter sp. R4 | reverse complement strand
CGCGTTGCAAAAACGTGGCACGTGAGGCCCGCATGTGGTCGTACAAAACGGACCGGATCACTGGTGAGGTGTTGCCGAAACTGGCCGACGGTTACGAACATACGTGGGACGCTATCCGCTACAGCCTAGACGGACACATTAAGCGCAAAGGACAGATGGCTGGGATGATGATTCCTAAGCGACTAATCCGTAAGTGAGTGCTTTTCTTCAGATGTAAAATTTGGATTGTAAATAATACGGCTCCTTTCATAATGGCATGAATCGTTATTATGTTGATGGGAGTCAATATGGGTCATTATTACACCGACAGAGATGAGCTTTATGAATTAGGGCTCGAAAAAATAGAAGAGCTCGCTAAGGACTATTGCTTGTTACCAGTTGATTGTGAGATAGAAACAAAAACAGAATCAGAGATTTCAGAATTGGTAACAGAAATTATCAAGTGCGAAGCTGATGCCGAAGATTATAATGATGAGCATGAACGCATGCTCGATCATTTCGAGCAGGTAGACAGAGATCGTCGTTATTCTGAGTAAATACAGAGCATTACCTTTTCATGTAAGCCACGTATGTGGCTTTTTTTTATTGTCTTAATCACCCTAACGGAAAAACCATGACTGACAAATTAACTCTCGCCGTCAACCATGCGTTGAACGATGCGCGGATGGCTCGCGCCCGTATGGGACTGATGGCGCCGACGATGGGACTGGACAATAAGCGTCATTCAGCATGGTGCGAATATGGCTTCCCTGAGCAGGTAACTTACGAAAACCTCTACGCACTGTACCGGCGCGGTGGTATCGCTCACGGTGCCGTTGAGAAGCTGGTTGGCAAGTGCTGGCAGACTAACCCGGAAATCATCGAGGGTGACGACGCAGACGAGAGCGAAGATGAAACCGCCTGGGAGAAGAAGTCCAAGCAGGTATTCACTAATCGACTCTGGCGCGCATTTGCTGATGCGGACCGTCGTCGTCTTGTCGGTCGTTATGCAGGAATTTTGCTGCATATCCGCGACAATAAATCCTGGAACCTTCCAGTAACAAAAGGGCGCGGGTTAGAGAAGGTAACAGTTTCATGGGCTGGCTCATTAACAGTTGGCGAATGGGACACCGGGCTGAACTCAAAAACATACGGTCAGCCGAAGATGTGGCAGTACGCTGAAAGACTGCCTAATGGTTCAAGTCGTCGAGTGGATATTCACCCTGACCGAGTTTTCATACTCGGAGACTACTCAGACGATGCGATAGGCTTCCTGGAGCCAGCCTATAACGCCTTTGTCAGCCTAGAGAAGGTGGAGGGTGGTTCAGGTGAATCATTCCTGAAGAACGCGGCGCGGCAGCTAAACGTCAATTTCGAAAAGGAAATTGACTTCAACAATCTGGCCTCGCTTTACGGTGTCACTGTTACTGAGTTGCAGGACAAGTTTAACGAAGTTGCAGGTGAGATTAACCGTGGTAATGACGTACTGATGACCACTCAAGGGGCAACAGTCACCCCACTGGTTACATCAGTTGCAGACCCTACAGCAACATACAACGTGAACCTCCAGACCGCAGCCGCAGGAGTAGATATTCCTACGCGCATTCTGGTTGGTAATCAGCAGGCAGAACGCTCCAGCACTGAAGACCAGAAATACTTCAATGCTCGCTGCCAGTCGCGCAGAGTGGACCTCTCTTTCGAGATAGAAGACTTCTGCGACAAGCTTATCGACTTGCAGATCGTCGACTCAGTCAGTCAGAAGACTGTTATCTGGGATGACCTGAACGAACAGACAGGTAATGAGAAGCTCGCCAACGCCAAGACCATGGGCGAGATTAACCAGACTATGATGGGTAGTGGTGACGAGCCGGCATTCAGTCTTGAAGAGATTCGAACTGCTGCTGGGTACGATAACGATAACGATAGCGAAGAACCACTAGGAGAGGAGGATGGCAACGAAGAAGACGAAGCCACCGATTCTGCCGCGTAACTATCAGGACCCAACAGGAGCCGATGCGCTGGAACGCCGGGCAATGAAAGACTTCGCCAGGCGTATAAATAAGATTGGCAGGGCGTACAAATCAGCACTCGACAACATACCATCCTCACTCGCAGTAAACGCCAGATACGAATACCAGTTAAACCCAACACTACTTTCCATCATCCTGAACGATGCCAGTTATCTGGTAGACCAGGTGCTGCTGGATGGTAACGAGTACGACCTGTGGTTTTACGAGTATATCGATCTGGCATCAGAGAAAGGTACAGGGCAGTCATTCTACAACCTCAGGCAGCAGTCCCCGGCGTACGCAGCCGGGCGTGAGTCACTGGCGGCAATCCTCGCGAGTGACCAATATCAGCAACGTATGGCGCTGGTTCACGCTCGCGTGTTTGAGGAAATGAAGGGACTGAGTGCGGAAGTTAAGCGCGACATGGCGCGTGTGCTGACTGATGGAGTTGGGCGGGGGCTTAATCCCCGCGACATTGCCCGCAATCTGACAGACCAGACCGGCATCGAGAAGCGCCGGGCGAATCGGATAGCGCGAACCGAGGTTACCACTGCGCTGCGCCGGGCAAAATGGGATGAGGACCTGGAGGCGAACGAACTCTTCGGACTGAAAACTCTGCTGGTTCACATCTCTGCGCTGTCACCGACAACGCGACATACCCACGCCGTGCGTCACGCTCACCTCTACACAAATGAAGAAGTTCGTGAATGGTATGCAAAGGATGCGAACAGTATCAACTGCAAATGCAGCCAGCAGTCGGTGCTGGTGGATGCGGACGGTAATCCGGAATACCCGGACACCATCACGAAACTCAAACAGGAATATAAATCGATGCAGGCGCGCGGTTACGCCTGGGCGGAGAAATAACTATGCCTATGCAGGTCAACATCACCACGAAGGTAAATAGCCAGTCAATCCGGCGCGAAACATACAACGGGCGTGAGCATCTGGTGCTTCCGAGTTACACGCTGCCGGCGAATGTCGTTATGAATGGCGGACTGTACACGGCGGAAGAAATCGACGCCCACTATCAGGGGCTGGAAGGCACTCTGGCACCGTTGGGGCATCCACAGGTTAACGGTCAGTTCGTATCCGCGTTTTCTCCTGAAGGGATTAATGCCGGTCATATCGGCGCGTGGAACCGCAACGTTAAGAAGTCCGGTAATCGCGTTTACCTCGAAAAGTGGGTTGATGTGGCCCGCGCCGGCGAGTCTGAAGGCGGAAAGGAATTGCTTGAACGTGTCGCCGCTATTGAGCGAGGTGAAGATGTCCCGCCCATTCATACCAGTGTGGCGGCATTTCTTGACCAGCTCGAACCAAATGAACAGCAGAGAGCGACTGGTGCCGAATGGGTGGCGAAGATTCATAGCATGGACCATGACGCCATTCTGTTGCATGAGGTGGGCGCAGCGACACCAGAGCAGGGCGTTGGCCTGATGGTTAACGCTGACCTTGCTAAACCGCTGAAGGCTAACTCAGGCGCATTGGTTGGCGAGTCATACCGGGAACGAGAGCAACGACTGGACAGAGCTGCAAAAGCTAAATTCGCCACTGGTCCGGACGAGTATGCCTGGGTAGCAGATTTCACCGACTCGCAAGCGGTAATCATCCGCAACGGCGGCAATGCAGAGGTGTTTGGTTACAAGTATGAGGGCGGTGTTATCACCTTCGACGATACCGGAACCGCAGTAGCGCGCCAGGAGTCCTGGGTCGCGGTAGTAGCAAACAAATTCAAATCTCTATTTACACCGCAGGAACAGCCTGCACCAAACCACAAAACGGAGGGCGACATGCCTTTAACCACTGAAGAGAAACAAGAGCTGATCAGCGAAATCGGTAAAGGTCTTGCCGCCAACATCGCCGATGCAATGAATCCGATTAAAGAAGCGATCACCGGTCTGCAGGCCAATCAAGACAAACTTAATGAAACCCTGACTGCCAACTCACGCGCTGAAGAGAAAGCCAAGCGTGATGCTGTAGCAAAGGTTCACGGCGAAATCGTGGCAAATGCACTGTCAGGTGATGCGCTGGAAGCAATGTACAAAACAATTGGTGATGCCGCACCGCTGGGTACTAACTCTGCACAGCAGCAGAAAGAAACCGGCGCACCTGCCGCATCTGAATACTTCAAATAAGGAGACGGGATAATGTCACGTTATCGTCGCGTTAATATCGACGGGAAATCGCTCTACAAGACCGAAACCCGCCTCACTGCCGCAGCACTACTGCCAGGTACAGCAGCCACTATCAACGGCGATGGTGAATTTGCGCAAGCTACTGCACTTGCCGGTCGCCTGTACATCATTGACTGCGCATATCATCAGGGACTTGGCATCCGTGATGCTGTCCCTGCTGGCGATTCCGCTGTTGGCAACTATGTCGAAGAAGGCCGCGAACTGGCCCTGCTGTGTGTGCCAGGCGCATACAAGAAAGACAGCCCAATTAAGCTCGGTACCAACGGGCAATTCACTCTGGCAACCGATGACACCGATTCAGTAATCGGCTACAGCCAGGATGAATTCACCATCGCAGCCAGCACCACCGACTTCATTCGCGTTCGTATGCGCGTTGGCACTGCCG
>NZ_JAPPSU010000027.1:0-6877 GCF_026719175.1 Citrobacter sp. R4 | reverse complement strand
AGTACCAGCGTACGGCCCACAGAATGATGTCACGCTGAAAATGCCGGCCTTTGAATGGGTTCATGTGCAGCTCCATCAGCAAAAGGGGATGATAAGTTTATCACCACCGACTATTTGCAACAGTGCCCGTTCTCATAATGCGATACACCCGCTTTGCATTAACCACAGGCAG
Organism: Citrobacter sp. R4; assembly: GCF_026719175.1. Lineage (NCBI taxonomy): Bacteria > Pseudomonadati > Pseudomonadota > Gammaproteobacteria > Enterobacterales > Enterobacteriaceae > Citrobacter > Citrobacter sp. R4. Next base: position 6,705 of record NZ_JAPPSU010000027.1, on the reverse strand, counting down.
GCCGTCCCGCTCCGACTCCCGTCGCAGCAGCGCCCACACACGGCGATAACCATACGTCGGCAGGTCAGCCACCGCCATGTTTATCCGGGACAATACGGTGGTATCGTCAGAACGGGGCTGCCGTCTGCGATCCTGTCAGTCAGATGGCCGGTGAACCCGAATGCTCAACTGCGCACGCGACACGCTAAGACTTCTGCAAACGTCGCTTATTCGTCGTTCCCAGGCAACGAGGGCGCATGCGCAATCCATTTTTTTGCCCGGCCGAACTCCACGGCCTCTTTGAGTATCTCGGCTTCCATCGTCTTTTTGCCCAGAAGGCGCTGGAGTTCGCGAATTTGCTTATTGGCGGCAGCGAGTTCGGAGGCCGGCACCACTTCCTCGCCCGATGCAACAGCCGTCAGTGAACCGTCTTAATATTGCTTGCGCCATTTGAATATCTGGTTTGCATTGATGCCATGCAGGCGCGCGACATGAGACACGGTCATACCGGGCTCCATAGTCTGCTGAATAATGGCAATTTTTTCCTGCGGTGTACGACGCCGACGCCGCTCAGGTCCTGATAACACTTCAACCATCTTATCGTTCTGACTGGTATTAAACATAGTTCCAAGACTACCTCTTATTTTAAGAGAGTCGAAGTGTCTGGTGATCTATGGGGCCAGTCTAGCCCTCTTCCAAGTGTAGGGAGATATAGTCAAAGTTTGCTTCTCCGCCGATGAGTCCGCCCTGCGTCGGATAGTCCGATTTTTTACCGGCGAAGCACGGCTCTCCTAACCCTATCTAAAGCGAATAACTTTTTTCAACAGGGCCGCGTGCCAATGCAAGAGCGATAGGCGCTCTACGCGCCAATTTGACCACTTAAAACAGGTAAATTGAGGGGTTGTAATGTGTTGATGTAACAGGCTTTTATTTTAATGTCTTGGCATATGTATAATGGTAGTCTAGCCCTCCTTTCAACAAGGAGTACTCATGGAAACCTACAATCATACATATCGGCACCACAACTTTTCACATAAAGACTTAAGTGATCTCACCTTCACCGCTTGCACATTCATTCGCAGCGACTTTCGACGTGCTAACTTGCGTGATACGACATTCGTCAACTGCAAGTTCATTGAACAGGGTGATATCGAAGGCTGCCACTTTGATGTCGCAGATCTTCGTGATGCAAGTTTCCAACAATGCCAACTTGCGATGGCAAACTTCAGTAATGCCAATTGCTACGGTATAGAGTTCCGTGCGTGTGATTTAAAAGGTGCCAACTTTTCCCGAACAAACTTTGCCCATCAAGTGAGTAATCGTATGTACTTTTGCTCAGCATTTATTTCTGGATGTAATCTTTCCTATGCCAATATGGAGAGGGTTTGTTTAGAAAAATGTGAGTTGTTTGAAAATCGCTGGATAGGAACGAACCTAGCGGGTGCATCACTGAAAGAGTCAGACTTAAGTCGAGGTGTTTTTTCCGAAGATGTCTGGGGGCAATTTAGCCTACAGGGTGCCAATTTATGCCACGCCGAACTCGACGGTTTAGATCCCCGCAAAGTCGATACATCAGGTATCAAAATTGCAGCCTGGCAGCAAGAACTGATTCTCGAAGCACTGGGTATTGTTGTTTATCCTGACTAATTGCTTTGATGTGTGATTTTAAACGCTCAAATTTATAAAACGAATAATATTGTCAACCTTGCAATAATAGACATAGGGACAACCATGTATAAATTTTTACCCTCAGGCGTCTTCACAATAGAGCCATATAGCAGTGGGTCACTTAGTGGGCTTAATTTTTCCATTAAAGATAATATTAATATTGCTCAGTATAAAACATCATATGGTAGCCCATCTTGGCAAGTAAACATAAGGCTGCCATTTATAAGGCACTGTTGCAAAAATGTGGAGGTGATAGGGGTACTACGCCGGAACCCCAGATTTTTCCGTCCGTTCAAATTATCCACGGTTGAGCAGCTTGATCCCGTCCGCCCGCAGTTGACCAACAGGGGAAATATGCCTGTACAAAGTTTGCCGGGTTATCCCAAGTTCCTGGCATAGCGTACTGACCTTTGTTTCTGATTGTCCCATTGATGCCATTGCCAGTCGCAGTTTGACTGGCGTCATTTTATAAGGTCGGCCGCCGTTCCGCCCACGGGCTCTTGCTGATGCCAGACCTGCAGTCGTTCTTTCAGCAATCAGTTCGCGCTCAAACTCCGCCAGTGCGGCAAAGATACCGAAGACAAGCTTGCCAGCGGCCGTTGTTGTGTCGATAGTCGCCCCGTGACCGGTCAGCACTTTCAGACCGGTCCCCCTCGCGGTCAGGTCGTGCACTGTATTAATGAGATGACGAAGATCACGACCGAGGCGGTCCAGCTTCCATACGACCGAGAGCATAAAAAATATTGGGGCAGCGTGAGCTATGCTGCCATCGCTGGTCCCTTCCCGTCACTTTGAAAACCCGGATACCAGCAGACAAATTTATCCTGCAGTTCGTTATTCAAAACGGCGGTCCGGGTCTGTAACAAATAATGAGCCCCTTTTCTGCTCCACTGCATCTGCTGCTTTTTGGCCATTCGTCTGGCGATCACTTCATTGATCGTGGATTCCACAAACGCGGTTGATACCGGCTCTCCGTACCGACGCATTTCGCCGTAGTTTGGGATCATCATCTTATTATTCCGGATGTAGGTATACATTTCATCCAGATGTTTTTGCAGGGATTTCAGGCTAGGATAGCTGAGTTCAGGGTCATCGCAATACATAACGCAATTATCAATATGTTCCAGCGCAGCGACAACATTGCCATGCCAGAGATATCGTTTAATGCTTTCCAGCAGTGCCAGAACTTTACTCCCCGCCTCTGGATCTGATACCAGCAGTCCCCGGGCATATTGCATGAGCACCTTCAGCCTCATGGTGATATGAAACCAGTCCAGCACATGCGTTGACTCAGGGTACATACCGAACTGGAGGTCCCTGAGATTATCCGCGCCGTCGGACAGAAAAAATATCTGCTGGTTGGCCTGCATTCCCTGCGCTGAAAGGTGGGTCATGAGCCTGCGTTCCGGATGACAGTCATCCTTCTGAACAAAACCGAAGCGGCGGGTGTCAGCAGGCGCACCAACGGAAAAAGACTTCCCGGCAATAATTTCAAAATTACGCTTTTTGTCATCCCGATCGCGAACATAACCACCATCTATACCCACCACAAGCGGTTTTCCTGGCCTGGGCAGGTTCCCCCAGTCGCGGGGGCAGCCGGAAAGAAAACCTGAATGAGCTTCAGCCTCAGCGTCAAGACGCTGCGCCACCTGGCATAAATGATTCCTCACCGTTGAGGCATTCAGGCTGTGGCCCACCGGCAGAATATCTTTCAGCAGACGAGTCGTCATTTCATAGGAGATCATCGAGGCCCAGCGGGTTTCAATATATTTCAGTGCCGGGTGAGAATAATCGCCGGCCCAGTCGCTGAGCAAACTGACTGTCTTTGTATCACTCTCTTCACAACGGCACCGGTACACCCGAAGCCCGGATACCGGAATAACGCCAAACAGCGTCCGGTACCGTATTTTCTGTTTGCCTTTGATTCTGCGCGCAGCAAGGCAGTGAGGGCACCGGATATGGTGTTGAGTATATTCGTCTGCCTGCAGCTGGACCACCGACTGCTGGACCGTATTCAGCAACAGCTTGGATTCTGACACCGATAATCCGATGTCGTTCCGGGTCTCCCCTGATTTCTGGATTGTCATCAGTTCCTCCGTTCGACTGGAGCCTGATTCATCGGTGATGACTATCTGGAGCGTCAGTTGCATCATTGCCTCCTGCTGTGGTGGATGACTATCTCCCGGCTACTGGTTGTTCATCTGGTGACGAAGCTTATAATATGTGGAAACGCCAAGGCCCGCATGGTCGCAGGCGATCCTGAGCCTGACCCCTCTGCTTCTGAGTGCGTCAATTTCCTGGATCTTTTTGATATCGGCGCCGGGGCGCCCTGTTTTTTCACCCCGTGCTTTTTTCGCGGCGATGCCGTCGGCCTGCCTTTCCTTCAGTAAGGCTCGTTCAAACTGGCTGAATGCCGACATCATGTGCAGCTGCAGTTCCTGCATCGGATTGTTTGTGCCGGCGCTGAACGTCAGCTGCTCTTTCAGAAAAATAAGGGTAACGCCCTGGTCACGAAGCCGGGTGGTGACAGCGCACATATCCGACATATTCCGGCAAAGGCGATCGATGGAATGAACCAGAAGCGTATCACCAGGGCGTAATTGCCCCAGGAGTTCCTGTAACCCCGGGCGGTTTGTGTCCTTCGCGCTGGCATGCTCAACACAAATTTTATCAGGCTGAAAACCCGCCTTTGACAATGCCTCTTCCTGACGGGCCGTATTCTGATCGGCCGAGCTTACCCTGATGTAGGCATATTGCACGCAAAACCTCCGGAAGGTCTTTAAACATCATAGAGATTTAAAGAATAATCCATAAACACTGATTTAGGGAGGTTTATAGACATTTTTTCGGGGATCTGAGAGGCATGCTGAAAACGTATACCTTTATAGACATCAGTCAGCGACGACGGCCCAGCCAGATAACTTCAGGCTCCAGTACCGGAGATGCAAGGTCGAGCCTGCTCAGTTGCCGGTTGATTTTGTGGCGGTTGAACCTGACAGCATCCAGGTCGTCAGCAAAAGGGCGGATCTCGCCGACCGTTGTTTCATCATCCGCATTAACGATAGCTTCAAGAAACGCCAGGGTTTTATCGAACTCATCCGCAGCTGTGGCTCCGGGCATACCATGGCCGCTTATACAAAACGGCGCTTTCAGCGTAGAGTTTTCATAAATGGCCTCAACACGAATGTCATGAAGCCAGTGCTCAAAGAAATTGTATTCATAGGTAAAGCGATCGCCAGCATCAAAAGCAAAATCATCAATCACGACCCGGAACGGATTATCGACAAAACCGATGCCTCCTTCGTAGGAGATACCGTAATCTTTGCCATAAATGTGAAATTGATGGAGATGGTCGTCCCCCCAGCCCTGCACTATCTGGAAAATGAAGTGAAGCGCGGCCAGTGACGTGTCGGCAGCAATTCTCAGCCGACGCCAGACCATCGGACTGACTCCATGAACTGCTATTTTGATGACGTAGATCTTCATAGTCAGCAGGTATTGTTATGAAATGATGGTGGTTATTTTAACCCCTGTAGATGGCATCATTCGATGGCTGCCCCGAGGTTTTTCATGCTCTCCTATCTCATCTGCGCAAGGCAGAACGTGAAGACGGCCGCCCTGGACCTCGCCCGCGAGCGCCAGGCGCACGAGGCCGGCGCGCGGACCCGCGCCACGGCCCACGAGCGGACGCCGCAGCAGGAGCGCCAGAAGGCCGCCAGAGAGGCCGAGCGCGGCCGTGAGGCTTGGACGCTAGGGCAGGGCATGAAAAAGCCCGTAGCGGGCTGCTACGGGCGTCTGACGCGGTGGAAAGGGGGAGGGGATGTTGTCTACATGGCTCTGCTGTAGTGAGTGGGTTGCGCTCCGGCAGCGGTCCTGATCAATCGTCACCCTTTCTCGGTCCTTCAACGTTCCTGACAACGAGCCTCCTTTTCGCCAATCCATCGACAATCACCGCGAGTCCCTGCTCGAACGCTGCGTCCGGATCGGCTTCGTCGAAGGCGTCTATCGCGGCCCGCAACAGCGGCGAGAGCGGAGCCTGTTCAACGGTGCCGCCGCGCTCGCCGGCATCGCTGTCGCCGGCCTGCTCCTCAAGCACGGCCCCAACAGTGAAGTAGCTGATTGTCATCAGCGCATTGACGGCGTCCCCGGCCGAAAAACCCGCCTCGCAGAGGAAGCGAAGCTGCGCGTCGGCCGTTTCCATCTGCGGTGCGCCCGGTCGCGTGCCGGCATGGATGCGCGCGCCATCGCGGTAGGCGAGCAGCGCCTGCCTGAAGCTGCGGGCATTCCCGATCAGAAATGAGCGCCAGTCGTCGTCGGCTCTCGGCACCGAATGCGTATGATTCTCCGCCAGCATGGCTTCGGCCAGTGCGTCGAGCAGCGCCCGCTTGTTCCTGAAGTGCCAGTAAAGCGCCGGCTGCTGAACCCCCAACCGTTCCGCCAGTTTGCGTGTCGTCAGACCGTCTACGCCGACCTCGTTCAACAGGTCCAGGGCGGCACGGATCACTGTATTCGGCTGCAACTTTGTCATGCTTGACACTTTATCACTGATAAACATAATATGTCCACCAACTTATCAGTGATAAAGAATCCGCGCGTTCAATCGGACCAGCGGAGGCTGGTCCGGAGGCCAGACGTGAAACCCAACAGACCCCTGATCGTAATTCTGAGCACTGTCGCGCTCGACGCTGTCGGCATCGGCCTGATTATGCCGGTGCTGCCGGGCCTCCTGCGCGATCTGGTTCACTCGAACGACGTCACCGCCCACTATGGCATTCTGCTGGCGCTGTATGCGTTGATGCAATTTGCCTGCGCACCTGTGCTGGGCGCGCTGTCGGATCGTTTCGGGCGGCGGCCGGTCTTGCTCGTCTCGCTGGCCGGCGCTGCTGTCGACTACGCCATCATGGCGACGACGCCTTTCCTTTGGGTTCTCTATATCGGGCGGATCGTGGCCGGCATCACCGGGGCGACTGGGGCGGTAGCCGGCGCTTATATTGCCGATATCACTGATGGCGATGAGCGCGCGCGGCACTTCGGCTTCATGAGCGCCTGTTTCGGGTT
>NZ_JAPPSU010000026.1:0-8372 GCF_026719175.1 Citrobacter sp. R4 | reverse complement strand
AATGAACTGTCGTCTGACATTCCGAGGCTAACAGAGACGAACTGATCCGCTGGTATATCAATCGGACCACTGTCTCTGCATCCCACTTTAGCGAAATCGATTGGCTAACTAATGGAGACCCGGTGGATATTCATGCTGATTCGTTCGTTTCCGTTCGGGTTGAAATGCCACCGAACAGCATCTGGAACCAGCGACAGAATGAGGCTTTGGAAGCAGACGTGCAGAAACCTACCTCATAAATAAAACCGCCGCCTGTCGTATGCAAGAACGGGCGGCGGCTGGTTGCTCAGTGTTCATGCCTGAGCAATCGCCGGGAATACTACCTGAGTAAAACTCAAATACCAACCTGACGAACGGTAGGTGATTCTGAGGTTAACCACATGTCTGATTCATCGAACATTTCTTCCAGCATTCGGTTCAGTTTTTCACGATCACTTTTGCTGGCGTTGCTGTTTAAGGCGTTCGCCTGCATCGGCTTAACCTTCACTTCTGCGTCAGGGAAAATCTGGTGCACCCGTTTCGTCAGCTCTGCCAGAATAATCTCTCTGGCGCCAACCAAACCATCAACATTACGCTTGTCATAGACCAGCTCAACGAACATAAAGACCTCCGGAAACGACTGTATTTTTAAAGAGAATTTATACTGGTTATTTGTACAGTGTCAACGGTTAGGTATATAGCATTTCAGAAGAGAGCTATGGGGCATAGATGGGGCAAAAAAATTGTTTTTGAGACGGTTTGGGGCATGAGTGGGACATTTTTACTCATATGAACTTTGGTGATTTTCATATGAAGTTAATTTTATGTCATTGATAATCATAAAGAATGCACATGCTCTTGGGCGTTCTTTAGTGATTTTTAAAATTGCCGCGTCACGCAATTAAAGTGGCGGGCATACTCTTCCAGACCGTTGATCCCCAGACGCACCCACTTGGGGTGCGACCATTGCGGCAGGCCGATGTATATCATAAGGCGCGAACGATCTCGTCCACGCTACGCACACGGGCGATACGCGGGAAGATGTGGGTCATGCTGCCCTGATGCTGTTCGGCGCTGGCCGCGCTGCAGGCGTCTTCGGCGATGATCAGGCTGAAACCCAGTTCCCAGGCGTTGCGGGCAGTTGATTCTACGCCGATATTGGTGGAGATACCGCACAGCACGACAGTGTCGATACCCCGACGGCGCAGTTGCAGTTCAAGGTCGGTCCCGTAAAAAGCGCCCCACTGGCGTTTGGTCACTTCCAGATCGCTTTCGGCTTTACCCAGCGCCTGCGGGTACGTCCACCAGTTTTCCGGCAGCGGGTGCGCGGGCGTCACGGCGTCAACGGGCTGTTTAAGCGCTTCGGCATAATCGTCGGACCAGCCAACGCGAACCATCACCACCGGCGAACCGTTGGCGCGAAACGCCTCCGCCAGGCGGGCAGCGCGCGTCACGACGTCAGTGGCGGAATGCGGGCCGCCAGCGAAGGGTAAAATCCCTTCCTGCAGGTCAATGACCACCAGGGCGGTGGTTTTTGCGTTCAGTTGCAGCATGATAACTCCCGTCGAAATTCAAAATTCCGTTACACCTTAATCGCGATTGCCCGTGTGACGGACGACAATTTTTGTTATTTTTTGTGAGAATACGCAATACCCGCGTACGAAACACGCGTACAGTCTGTAGCGGACTTATCGTCAGGCGGAATTTCCAGTATAATAGCCGCCTTTTTTCATCCAGTTGTGACATACAGTTAAAGCTGCGACAAAACAGCCTGCGGCTTATTAAGGGATATCTCATGCGTACAGAATATTGCGGACAGCTCCGTCAGTCCCACGTGGGGCAGCAGGTGACTCTGTGTGGTTGGGTCAACCGTCGTCGTGATCTTGGCAGCCTGATCTTTATCGATATGCGCGATCGTGAAGGCATCGTGCAGGTCTTTTTCGACCCGGATCGTGCGGACGCATTAAAGCTGGCCTCTGAACTGCGTAATGAGTTCTGCATTCAGGTGACGGGCACCGTGCGTGCGCGTGACGAGAAAAACATCAACAGCGAGATGGCCACCGGCGAGATTGAAGTGCTGGCCTCCGATCTGACTATCATCAACCGCGCAGAATCGCTGCCGCTTGATTCAAACCACGTCAACACAGAAGAAGCGCGTCTGAAGTACCGTTATCTGGATCTGCGCCGTCCGGAAATGGCGCAGCGTCTGAAGACCCGCGCGAAAATCACCAGTCTGGTGCGCCGCTTTATGGACGATCACGGCTTCCTCGACATTGAGACGCCGATGCTGACCAAAGCCACACCGGAAGGCGCGCGCGACTACCTGGTCCCGTCCCGCGTGCATAAAGGCAAATTCTACGCGCTGCCGCAGTCGCCGCAGCTGTTTAAGCAGTTGCTGATGATGTCCGGCTTTGACCGCTATTACCAGATCGTGAAATGCTTCCGTGACGAAGACCTGCGCGCTGACCGTCAGCCGGAATTTACCCAGATCGATGTGGAAACCTCCTTCATGACCGCCGAACAGGTGCGTGAAGTGATGGAAGCATTGGTACGTAGCCTGTGGCTGGACGTGAAAGGCGTGGATCTGGGCGATTTCCCCATTATGACCTTTGCGGAAGCCGAGCGCCGTTACGGTTCCGACAAGCCGGATCTGCGCAACCCGATGGAGCTGGTGGACGTTGCCGATCTGCTGAAGTCCGTCGAATTCGCGGTATTCTCCGGCCCGGCGAACGATCCGAAAGGGCGCGTAGCCGCGCTGCGCGTACCCGGCGGCGCGGCGCTGAGCCGTAAGCAGATCGACGACTACGGTAACTTCATCAAGATCTACGGCGCAAAAGGTCTGGCCTACATTAAGGTCAATGAGCGCGCGAAGGGACTTGAAGGCATCAACAGCCCGGTCGCGAAATTCCTCAACGCGGAAATTGTTGACGCGATCCTCGAGCGCACCGCCGCCCAGGATGGCGATATGATCTTCTTCGGCGCGGACAACAAGAAAGTGGTGGCCGATGCGCTGGGCGCGCTGCGTCTGAAGCTGGGTAAAGATCTGAATCTCACCGACGAAAGCAAGTGGGCGCCGCTGTGGGTGATCGACTTCCCGATGTTTGAAGACGACGGTGAAGGCGGTCTGACCGCAATGCACCACCCGTTCACCTCGCCGAAAGACATGTCCGCCGCTGAGCTAAAAGCCGCGCCGGAAAATGCGGTCGCCAATGCCTACGACATGGTCATTAACGGTTACGAAGTGGGCGGCGGTTCCGTACGTATTCATAACGGTGAAATGCAGCAGACCGTGTTTGGCATTCTGGGGATTAACGAACAGGAACAGCGTGAGAAGTTCGGCTTCCTGCTGGATGCGCTGAAATACGGCACGCCGCCACATGCGGGTCTGGCATTTGGTCTGGATCGTTTGACCATGCTGCTGACCGGTACCGATAATATTCGTGACGTTATTGCCTTCCCGAAAACGACCGCCGCAGCCTGTCTGATGACCGAAGCGCCGAGCTTCGCGAACCCGGCAGCGCTGGCTGAGCTGGGTATCGACGTGGTCAAAAAGGCTGAGAAAAACTGATATGGCATACAAACAGCCTGTCTCGGTGTTAGTCGTGATCTATGCAAAAGACACCGGGAAAGTGCTGATGTTGCAGCGACGCGACGACCCGGATTTCTGGCAGTCGGTAACCGGAAGCCTTGAAGACGGTGAAACCGCGTCGCAAGCCGCCGTGCGTGAAGTAAAGGAAGAGGTCGCCATTGACGTTGCCGCTGAGCAACTGACCTTAATCGACTGTCAGCGCACGGTGGAGTTTGAGATTTTTTCACATTTACGTCATCGCTATGCGCCGGGCGTGGCGCGCAATACAGAATCCTGGTTCTGCCTTGCGTTGCCGCATGAGCGGCAGATTGTGTTCACCGAACACCTGACCTACCAGTGGCTTGATGCGCCCGCGGCGGCGGCGCTCACCAAGTCGTGGAGCAACCGGCAGGCGATTGAAGAATTTGTAATTAACATCGCCTGAAAAGGCATGCTTTTTGAGGAAATATTTATGGCAGGTCATAGTAAATGGGCCAACACCAGACATCGTAAAGCGGCGCAGGATGCTAAGCGCGGTAAAATCTTCACCAAAATCATTCGTGAACTGGTGACGGCTGCCAAACTGGGCGGTGGCGATCCGGACGCTAACCCACGTCTGCGCGCAGCGGTTGATAAAGCGCTGTCCAATAACATGACCCGTGACACCCTGAACCGCGCGATTGCCCGCGGTGTGGGCGGTGATGATGATGCCAACATGGAAACCATCATCTATGAAGGTTACGGTCCTGGCGGTACGGCAATCATGGTGGAATGCCTGTCTGACAACCGTAACCGTACTGTTGCGGAAGTGCGTCATGCGTTCAGCAAATGCGGCGGTAACCTGGGTACCGACGGTTCCGTGGCCTATCTGTTCAGCAAAAAAGGCGTGATCTCCTTTGAGCAGGGCGATGAAGACACCATTATGGAAGCGGCGCTGGAAGCGGGTGCGGAAGATGTGGTGACCTTCGACGACGGCGCGATTGACGTCTACACCGCGTGGGAAGATATGGGTAAAGTGCGTGACGCGCTGGAAGCCGCAGGTCTGAAAGCGGACAGCGCGGAAGTGTCTATGATCCCGTCAACCAAAGCGGACATGGACGCGGAAACCGCGCCAAAACTGCTGCGTCTGATCGACATGCTTGAAGATTGTGACGACGTGCAGGAAGTTTACCACAACGGTGAAATCTCTGATGAGGTTGCAGCTACCTTAGAATGATGTGGCTTAATCCCGTTACCACCGGAGGCGCGTGATGTCCATCATACTGGGTATTGACCCGGGCTCTCGCGTGACCGGCTATGGCGTAATTCGCCAGGTCGGCAGACAGCTGACCTATCTCGGTAGCGGCTGCATCCGTACGAAAGTGGACGACCTTCCGTCGCGCCTGAAGCTGATATACGCGGGCGTGACGGAAATCATCACCCAGTTTCAGCCAGACTACTTCGCTATTGAACAGGTGTTTATGGCGAAGAATGCGGACTCCGCGCTCAAGCTGGGGCAGGCGCGCGGCGTGGCGATTGTCGCAGCGGTCAACCAGGAGCTGCCGGTGTTTGAATATGCGGCGCGCCAGGTGAAGCAGACCGTGGTGGGCATCGGTAGCGCTGAGAAAAGCCAGGTGCAGCATATGGTGCGCACCTTGCTGAAACTCCCGGCCAATCCACAGGCTGATGCGGCGGATGCGCTGGCAATTGCCATCACTCACTGCCACGTCAGTCAGAATGCGATGCAAATGAGCGAGTCGCGTCTCAATCTTGCGCGAGGTCGCTTGCGATAATGACAAATGAGGCTGGATATCTATCCAGCCTTTTTTTATGATACAGCTTTATTTTTCGGCCCCAACGCAGGAGCGTAATGTGATAGGCAGACTCAGAGGCATTATTCTGGAAAAACAACCCCCGCTGGTGTTGCTTGAAGTGGGCGGCGTCGGTTACGAAGTGCATATGCCGATGACCTGTTTTTATGAGCTCCCGGAATCCGGAAAAGAAGCGACGGTCTTTACCCATTTTGTGGTGCGCGAAGACGCGCAACTGCTGTACGGTTTCAACAACAAGCAAGAGCGTACTCTGTTCAAAGAGTTGATTAAAACCAACGGCGTGGGGCCAAAACTGGCGCTGGCAATTCTCTCCGGGATGTCCGCACAGCAGTTCGTTAACGCCGTCGAGCGTGAAGATCCCGCCGCGCTGGTGAAGCTGCCCGGCATTGGCAAAAAAACCGCCGAACGCCTGATCGTCGAAATGAAGGACCGTTTCAAAGGTCTGCACGGCGATCTGTTTACCCCTGCGGCCGATCTGGTGCTGACCTCTCCGGCCAGCCCGGCGGTGGAAGACGCCGAGCAGGAAGCGGTTGCGGCGCTGGTGGCGCTGGGCTATAAACCTCAGGAAGCCAGCCGTATGGTGAGTAAAGTCGCTCGCCCGGACGCCAGCAGTGAAACACTGATCCGCGAAGCCCTGCGCGCCGCGTTATGAGGTAAAGGATGATAGAAGCAGATCGCCTGATTTCGGCAGGCGCCACCATTGCAGAAGAGGTGGCCGATCGTGCCATTCGCCCGAAATTACTGGATGAATATATTGGTCAACCGCAGGTGCGTTCGCAAATGGAGATATTTATCCAGGCGGCGAAACTGCGCGGCGACGCGCTTGACCATCTGCTGATTTTTGGACCGCCGGGGCTTGGCAAAACCACGCTTGCGAATATCGTGGCAAACGAAATGGGCGTGAACCTGCGTACCACATCAGGCCCGGTGTTGGAGAAAGCCGGTGACCTGGCGGCGATGCTCACCAACCTGGAACCGCATGACGTGCTGTTTATCGATGAGATCCATCGACTGTCGCCAGTGGTGGAAGAGGTGCTGTACCCGGCGATGGAAGACTATCAGCTGGACATTATGATCGGTGAAGGACCTGCAGCGCGCTCTATCAAAATCGATTTACCGCCGTTTACGCTGATTGGCGCGACGACCCGCGCCGGATCGTTGACTTCGCCGCTGCGCGACCGCTTTGGTATCGTCCAGCGCCTTGAGTTTTATCAGGTGCCCGATCTTCAGCATATTGTGGGCCGCAGCGCTCGCTTTATGGGGCTTGAGATGAGCGATGACGGGGCGCTGGAAGTCGCGCGACGCGCGCGCGGTACGCCGCGTATTGCCAACCGCTTGCTCAGACGCGTCCGTGATTTCGCCGAAGTGAAGCATGATGGCACGATTTCAGCGGATATTGCCGCCCAGGCGCTGGACATGCTGAATGTCGATGCGGAAGGGTTTGATTATATGGACCGCAAGCTGTTGCTGGCGGTGATTGATAAGTTCTTTGGCGGTCCGGTCGGGCTCGATAACCTGGCGGCGGCAATCGGTGAAGAGCGCGAAACCATTGAAGATGTGCTGGAGCCGTATTTAATTCAGCAGGGCTTTTTGCAACGTACGCCACGCGGAAGAATGGCGACGGTGCGGGCCTGGAACCATTTTGGTATCACCCCGCCGGAAATGCCTTAAATCTGCTGAGTGACGCCTGATGAATATCATCGGGCGTTTTATTTTTCAGGGCCAGGTGTGGCCGCTCATGGTTATAAATTGCCACGGATTCTTTCACCATTTTCCGGGCTTGTATGAGATCTGCAGGGCGCGAGAGTAAAAACTCATTTTTCAGGATCCCATTTATTCTCTCAGCCAGTGCATTCTGGTGGCAGTCATAACCATCGGTCATTGAACAGGTTATTCCGTTTCGCTCATGGACTGACTGATAAAGCGCTGAGCAGTATTGCTGCCCTCTGTCAGAGTGATGTACCAGTGGACCCACTGTTTTTCTCCGCTTCAGTGCCTGCCTCAACGCCTTTACCACATTTTCTGTATGCAGATTTTCTCTAACATGGTAGCTCATGATTTTTCTGAAGAAGGCATCCGTAGCCAGACTCAGATAGACTGTGCCACTGCGCAGTGGAAGGGAGGTAATATCGGCAACCCAGACCTGCTCCGGTTCAAGGGCGGTTACCTGCTCAGGACCGGCTTTTTGCATAACGGTTATTCTGGAAGCCGGACTTTGCGTGAGGATTTCCGGGTCGTTTTTTTATGATACTTATCCATAATCATTTTTCAGGGCATTGATGACCGACTCAAAAAACGTAGCTTTCTGGTTGGCCAGTCCAGGCTGTTTTTCAAGTTTTCTGATTCTTGCTCGGGTGTAAGTGGGATAGTCGTCTGAGCCACAGGCAGTTCCTCTTCACCAGGTCAGGAAGAACGGGATATCAACATGTTGAGGGGTAATTCCACCTCAGCAGGCTCACCGTCAGTTTTGGGAACATAAGAAATATTTATGCGTTCTTTGGGCGCCACGCTACCGTTGTAATCTTTGCTCATAAAACTCATCCATCAGGTTATGTTGTGTTCTGCATCTCCGTACAGACTATGGAATGCCGTGCGATAAAAAAATCTGGTAAACATTTTACGCGCAGAATTTTTTTTGAGAAGCACTTTTTTCAAATGAAATTCAGGAGTATTCTTTTTTTGTTGTTATTTTTAAGATGATTCCTTTTTTCATAAGAAATAACTCAAAAGAGATTTTGATGAACCCTATTTTATTTGTAGCGCATTGATTTATATATATTTTTTATTTTATGTTATACGTGAGGTAAATGTTGTTTGTATGAATTCATACATCGTAATTATCTTTATAAAAAGGTAAGGTGATGGGTGGCGTGAATAATAATTGAAGTGATGAATATAATATTTATTCGTGGATAAGCTATCGTCCTTTTTTTACAGGAATGAATGCTGATATATCACCATATGGATATATGAGCATTTGATTCAGCCATCAGGTGAATGCTTTTTAGCCTCTG
>NZ_JAPPSU010000025.1:0-10014 GCF_026719175.1 Citrobacter sp. R4 | reverse complement strand
AGTACCAGCGTACGGCCCACAGAATGATGTCACGCTGAAAATGCCGGCCTTTGAATGGGTTCATGTGCAGCTCCATCAGCAAAAGGGGATGATAAGTTTATCACCACCGACTATTTGCAACAGTGCCGCTTCGCCCGCACCGGCGACACCGTGGTGGTGCATAGCATGGATCGCCTGGCGCGCAATCTCGATGATTTGCGCCGGATCGTGCAAACGCTGACACAACGCGGCGTGCATATCGAATTCGTCAAGGAACACCTCAGTTTTACTGGCGAAGACTCTCCGATGGCGAACCTGATGCTCTCGGTGATGGGCGCGTTCGCCGAGTTCGAGCGCGCCCTGATCCGCGAGCGTCAGCGCGAGGGTATTGCGCTCGCCAAGCAACGCGGGGCTTACCGTGGCAGGAAGAAATCCCTGTCGTCTGAGCGTATTGCCGAACTGCGCCAACGTGTCGAGGCTGGCGAGCAAAAGACCAAGCTTGCTCGTGAATTCGGAATCAGTCGCGAAACCCTGTATCAATACTTGAGAACGGATCAGTAAATATGCCACGTCGTTCCATCCTGTCCGCCGCCGAGCGGGAAAGCCTGCTGGCGTTGCCGGACTCCAAGGACGACCTGATCCGACATTACACATTCAACGATACCGACCTCTCGATCATCCGACAGCGGCGCGGGCCAGCCAATCGGCTGGGCTTCGCGGTGCAGCTCTGTTACCTGCGCTTTCCCGGCGTCATCCTGGGCGTCGATGAACTACCGTTCCCGCCCTTGTTGAAGCTGGTCGCCGACCAGCTCAAGGTCGGCGTCGAAAGCTGGAACGAGTACGGCCAGCGGGAGCAGACCCGGCGCGAGCACCTGAGCGAGCTGCAAACCGTGTTCGGTTTCCGGCCCTTCACCATGAGCCATTACCGGCAGGCCGTCCAGATGCTGACCGAGCTGGCGATGCAAACCGACAAAGGCATCGTGCTGGCCAGCGCCTTGATCGGGCACCTGCGGCGGCAGTCGGTCATTCTGCCCGCCCTCAACGCCGTCGAGCGGGCGAGTGCCGAGGCGATCACCCGTGCTAACCGGCGCATCTACGACGCCTTGGCCGAACCACTGGCGGACGCGCATCGCCGCCGCCTCGACGATCTGCTCAAGCGCCGGGACAACGGCAAGACGACCTGGTTGGCTTGGTTGCGCCAGTCTCCGGCCAAGCCAAATTCGCGGCATATGCTGGAACACATCGAACGCCTCAAGGCATGGCAGGCACTCGATCTGCCTACCGGCATCGAGCGGCTGGTTCACCAGAACCGCCTGCTCAAGATTGCCCGCGAGGGCGGCCAGATGACACCCGCCGACCTGGCCAAATTCGAGCCGCAACGGCGCTACGCCACTCTCGTGGCGCTGGCCACCGTCACCGACGAAATCATCGACCTGCACGACCGCATCCTGGGTAAGCTGTTTAACGCTGCCAAGAATAAGCATCAGCAGCAGTTCCAGGCGTCAGGCAAGGCCATCAACGCCAAGGTACGTCTGTACGGGCGCATCGGTCAGGCGCTGATCGACGCCAAGCAATCAGGCCGCGATGCGTTTGCCGCCATCGAGGCCGTCATGTCCTGGGATTCCTTTGCCGAGAGCGTCACCGAGGCGCAGAAGCTCGCGCAACCCGATGACTTCGATTTCCTGCATCGCATCGGCGAGAGCTACGCCACCCTGCGCCGCTATGCACCGGAATTCCTTGCCGTGCTCAAGCTGCGGGCCGCGCCCGCCGCCAAAAACGTGCTTGATGCCATTGAGGTGCTGCGCGGCATGAACACCGACAACGCCCGCAAGCTGCCAGCCGATGCACCGACCGGCTTCATCAAGCCGCGCTGGCAGAAACTGGTGATGACCGACGCCGGCATCGACCGGCGCTACTACGAACTGTGCGCGCTGTCCGAGTTGAAGAACTCCCTGCGCTCGGGCGACATCTGGGTGCAGGGTTCACGCCAGTTCAAGGACTTCGAGGACTACCTGGTACCGCCCGAGAAGTTCACCAGCCTCAAGCAGTCCAGCGAATTGCCGCTGGCCGTGGCCACCGACTGCGAACAATATCTGCATGAGCGGCTGACGCTGCTGGAAGCACAACTTGCCACCGTCAACCGCATGGCGGCAGCCAACGACCTGCCGGATGCCATCATCACCGAGTCGGGCTTGAAGATCACGCCGCTGGATGCGGCGGTGCCCGACACCGCGCAGGCGCTGATAGACCAGACAGCCATGGTCCTGCCGCACGTCAAGATCACCGAACTGCTGCTCGAAGTCGATGAGTGGACGGGCTTCACCCGGCACTTCACGCACTTGAAATCGGGCGATCTGGCCAAGGACAAGAACCTGTTGTTGACCACGATCCTGGCCGACGCGATCAACCTGGGCCTGACCAAGATGGCCGAGTCCTGCCCCGGCACGACCTACGCGAAGCTCGCTTGGCTGCAAGCCTGGCATACCCGCGACGAAACGTACTCGACAGCGTTGGCTGAACTGGTCAACGCTCAGTTTCGGCATCCCTTTGCCGGGCACTGGGGCGATGGCACCACATCATCATCGGACGGACAGAATTTCCGAACCGCTAGCAAGGCAA
Source organism: Citrobacter sp. R4 (assembly GCF_026719175.1). Lineage (NCBI taxonomy): Bacteria > Pseudomonadati > Pseudomonadota > Gammaproteobacteria > Enterobacterales > Enterobacteriaceae > Citrobacter > Citrobacter sp. R4. The sequence continues at coordinate 7,416 of NZ_JAPPSU010000025.1, read as the reverse complement.
AGAGCACGGGGCACATCAACCCAAAATATGGCAGCAGCCCAGGACGGACTTTCTACACCCACATCTCCGACCAATACGCGCCATTCCACACCAAGGTGGTCAATGTCGGCCTGCGCGACTCAACCTACGTGCTCGACGGCCTGCTGTACCACGAATCCGACCTGCGGATCGAGGAGCACTACACCGACACGGCGGGCTTCACCGATCACGTCTTCGCCCTGATGCACCTCTTGGGCTTCCGCTTCGCGCCGCGCATCCGCGACCTGGGCGACACCAAGCTCTACATCCCGAAGGGCGATGCCGCCTATGACGCGCTCAAGCCGATGATCGGCGGCACGCTCAACATCAAGCACGTCCGCGCCCATTGGGACGAAATCCTGCGGCTGGCCACCTCGATCAAGCAGGGCACGGTGACGGCCTCGCTGATGCTCAGGAAACTCGGCAGCTACCCGCGCCAGAACGGCTTGGCCGTCGCGCTGCGCGAGTTGGGCCGCATCGAGCGCACGCTGTTCATCCTCGACTGGCTGCAAAGCGTCGAGCTACGCCGCCGCGTGCATGCCGGGCTGAACAAGGGCGAGGCGCGCAATGCGCTGGCCCGTGCCGTGTTCTTCAACCGCCTTGGTGAAATCCGTGACCGCAGTTTCGAGCAGCAGCGCTACCGGGCCAGCGGCCTCAACCTGGTGACGGCGGCCATCGTGCTGTGGAACACGGTCTACCTGGAGCGTGCGGCGCATGCGTTGCGCGGCAATGGTCATGCCGTCGATGACTCGCTATTGCAGTACCTGTCGCCACTCGGCTGGGAGCACATCAACCTGACCGGTGATTACCTATGGCGCAGCAGCGCCAAGATCGGCGCGGGGAAGTTCAGGCCGCTACGGCCTCTGCAACCGGCTTAGCGTGCTTTATTTAATGAGATGGTCACTCCCTCCTTCCCAGTACTATGCTGAGGACAGGCTTTCATTCGGAGAACCATCATGGAAAACATTGCGCTTATTGGTATCGATCTGGGTAAGAACTCTTTCCATATTCATTGTCAGGATCATCGTGGGAAGGCCGTTTACCGTAAAAAATTCACCCGACCAAAGCTAATCGAATTTCTGGCGACATGCCCGGCAACAACCATCGCGATGGAAGCCTGTGGCGGTTCTCACTTTATGGCACGCAAGCTGGAAGAGTTAGGGCATTTTCCAAAGCTGATATCACCGCAATTTGTCCGCCCATTCGTTAAAAGCAACAAAAATGACTTCGTTGATGCTGAAGCTATCTGTGAAGCAGCATCACGTCCATCTATGCGTTTCGTGCAGCCCAGAACCGAATCTCAGCAGGCAATGCGAGCTCTGCATCGTGTCCGTGAATCCCTGGTTCAGGATAAGGTGAAAACAACTAATCAGATGCATGCTTTTCTGCTGGAATTTGGTATCAGCGTTCCGCGAGGTGCTGCCGTTATTAGTCGACTGAGTACCCTTCTTGAGGACAGTAGTTTGCCTCTTTATCTCAGCCAGTTACTGCTGAAATTACAACAGCATTATCACTATCTTGTTGAGCAGATTAAAGATCTGGAATCTCAGTTGAAACGAAAGTTGGACGAAGATGAGGTTGGACAGCGCTTGCTGAGTATTCCCTGCGTTGGAACGCTGACTGCCAGTACTATTTCAACTGAGATTGGCGACGGGAAGCAGTACGCCAGCAGCCGTGACTTTGCGGCGGCAACAGGGCTGGTACCCCGACAGTACAGCACGGGAGGTCGGACGACATTGTTAGGGATTAGCAAGCGGGGCAACAAAAAGATCCGAACTTTGTTGGTTCAGTGTGCCAGGGTATTCATACAAAAACTGGAACACCAGTCTGGCAAGTTGGCCGACTGGGTCAGGGAGTTGTTGTGTCGGAAAAGCAACTTTGTCGTCACCTGTGCTCTGGCAAACAAGCTGGCCAGAATAGCCTGGGCACTGACGGCGCGACAGCAAACTTACGAAGCATAAAGGCAGAAATACACCAGTTTAAACAATCATTCATCTGGTTTTGCGAATACTGATATTGATGATACTAACGGCCCACCGGCCTGTTGAGGAACCTGTAAAACGGAAAGGCTCATTGAAGCCGTATATTTTCTGGAGGTTCATCAGGCGCGGAACTCATCGAGGCGCGGGAATAAAATCCCATTCAGACGCCGGATAGATTCAAGCAAGCCAACTTGTCGTCAAAATCGGTGTTGCAAAAACGGGAGTGACCATAGATTCCGTTTTCTGAGACGACCCCTAGTTGTTTGCGGTCTTGCGTGGCAGGGAGCAGGCATCTTTAACTTGCCTTTCACAGTGATGCTATGGACTATCATTAGATTAATTATCGTGGTATCGCTTGTATTTATTACTGGAAAATTCGGTCTATCAAGAGAGTTTACTTTCCCCGCAGCAGCAGTAGGTTTAGCTTTTAGTTTATTCCCTGTCCTTGATCATATTGCGTTAGGTTATTCTGCTAAAAATTTCTATGAAACCACTAATTTTATGGGGCAAACGGTTCGGGAATTTGGTGCCAGTAAAATTACGGTCTGGTGGGGTTCGATTTATGCCAAAATAGCCTATGCTAGCCTTGCAGGTTTAATTGGATATGGTGTTAAGGTCGCCACTGATGATTAAAAAAGAAAAACCAACTTGAAGTTGGTTTTTTTGGCACTGTTGCAAATAGAGATTTGAGTCGATGATGTTCCCTTTAAAAAGTACTTAGAGACCGAAAACCCTGTTGATTAGACACACTTCACCCTGAGGCTGACCATAATAAAATGACGATGCTTGTCCTTTACGTAGTGCACGCATGACTTCAATACCTTTAATTGTGGCATAAGCCGTCTTCATAGATTTGAATCCTAATGTGGCCCTGATGATCCGCTTTAGCTTGCCATGATCACATTCAATCACGTTATTTTTATACTTAATCTGCCTGTGCTCAAGGTCTGGTGGACATTTACCTTCCCGTTTTAACCGTGATAAAGCACGTCCATATGTGGGTGCTTTATCCGTGTTGATCACTTGTGGAATTTGCCACTTCTTCACATTATTTAAAATTTTTCCAAGAAAACAATATGCTGATTTGGTATTACGTCTAGAAGAAAGATAAAAATCAATGGTATCGCCACGTTGATCGACTGCACGATACAGATAAGACCATCGTCCATTCACTTTTACATAGGTTTCATCAATATGCCACGAGCTCAGATCTGTAGGATTACGCCAATACCAGCGTAAACGTTTTTCTATTTCAGGAGCATAACGTTGAACCCAACGGTAAATAGTCGTGTGATCAACATTCACACCCCGTTCGGCCAGCATTTCCTGCAGTTCACGATAGCTAATGCCATATTTACAATACCAGCGCACAGCCCAAAGAATGATTTCGCCCTGAAAATGCCGACCATGGAAAGGATTCATATGCTGCACCTTTAGCTAAAACAGTCTTCAGCTTACCATTCGTGGTTATTTGCAACAGTGCCGCTGACGCACACCATCGCCCACCGGGTGGGTCGCTATCTGGAACGGCAAGGCCTGCTGGAACGGGATGTCGAAAACAGCTATCTGGCCTCGGATGCGGTGGATGACGACCCGATGACACCCCTGCTGGGGCACTCGATCACTTACCGTATCGCTGTCGGTTCACAGGCGGGGCGAAAGGTGTTCACTTTGCAAACTCTGCCGACCAGTGGTGATCCGTTCGGTGACGGGATTGGCAAGGTAGCCGGGTCCAGCCTGCACGCCGGCGTGGCGGCCAGGGCCGATGAACGCAAGAAGCTCGAACGGCTGTGCCGGTACATCAGCCGCCCGGCGGTATCCGAGAAGCGGCTGTCGTTAACACGAGGCGGCAACGTGCGCTACCAGCTCAAGACGCCGTACCGGGACGGCACCACGCACGTCATTTTCGAACCATTGGATTTCATTGCAAGGCTGGCCGCCCTGGTACCGAAGCCCAGAGTCAACCTAACCCGCTTCCACGGGGTGTTCGCACCCAACAGTCGGCACCGGGCGTTGGTCACGCCGGCAAAACGGGGCAGGGGCAACAAGGTCAGGGTGGCTGATGAACCGGCAACACCAGCACAACGGCGAGCGTCGATGACATGGGCGCAACGGCTCAAGCGTGTTTTCAATATCGACATCGAGACCTGCAGCGGCTGCGGCGGCGCCATGAAAGTCATCGCCTGCATTGAAGACCCTATAGTGATCAAGCAGATCCTTGATCACCTGAAGCACAAAGCCGAAACCAGCGGGACCAGGGCGTTACCCGAAAGCCGGGCGCCACCGGCTGAGCTGCTCCTGGGTCTGTTTGACTGACGAGCCTGAAGGCCAACGATACCAATCAAAATGCTGCGTTCACAGCGCCGCGGCAGGGATCCGCCGTGCTGGTTGTCGGAAAAGGAGCCGCTAGTGGGAAAGAGGAGGGTAAATTTTCAGCGTTGCTGGCTCCCCGTCAGCCGGATTGGGTTGCATCGCAGGGGTGTCGAAAGAGTCAACTGCGGTCCAAAGCTGTTGGACTTGGGTGAAAAGGGCGTTTATTCTTCCTATACGTGCCGCGTTCCAGGCGGCGACTATGAGGGCTATGTCGATGCCCATGTGCGCCGGCTGGAGGCGCTACGCCGGGCCGGTATCGTCGAGCGGATCGACGCCGACCAATGGCGCATCCCCGATGATCTGGTCAGCCGTGCCGCCGCCCATGACGCCGGCCGAGACAGTCAGGCCAGCGTTCGCGTCCTTTCCCCGGTCGATCTGAACAAACAGATCGGATCGGACGGCGCGACCTGGCTGGACCGGCGGCTGATCCACGGCGAGACGGCCGACCTTGCGCCAACCGGCTTCGGGCAACAAGTCCGCGAAGCCATGGACCAGCGCCGCGAGCACCATATCGAACAGGGCGACGCCACCCGCAGCCGGGACAGCCGCGTCTTCTACCGGCGCAACCTTCTCGCCATCCTGCGGGAGCGCGAGGTAGCCGGCGTCGGATCGGATATGGCTTTGAGTAAGGGCCTGCCGTTCCGCGCCGCCACGGACGGCGAGAGCGTCAGCGGCAAGTTTACCGGAACCGTGCATCTATCGAGCGGCAAGTTCGCCGTGGTCGAGAAATCCCATGAGTTCACCCTTGTCCCGTGGCGGCCGATCATCGACCGCCAACTCGGCCGCGAGGTTATGGGCATCGTGCAGGGCGGGTCGGTGTCGTGGCAGTTAGGGCGGCAGAGGGGGCTGGAACGCTGAGTGCGCCCATGCCGCATTGCGAAGCAAAAGATAATCGGATAAAATGTAGCAATTCATATTCGTAAGCGTGGAGTAATCAGATGGGAAATTCCAAGTCAGCAGACAAGTAAGCCGCAACAACCAGTATTGTTGTTGCGGCGCTCTGTAAGGCTAGTCTCATCTGATTGCTGACGAGCAGACGTCGCCCGGTATTCCTTAATCGAGGGTTGATTCGTCATGACCACCACACGCCCCGCGTGGGCCTATACGCTGCCGGCAGCACTGCTGCTGATGGCTCCTTTCGACATCCTCGCTTCACTGGCGATGGATATTTATCTCCCTGTCGTTCCAGCGATGCCCGGCATCCTGAACACGACGCCCGCTATGATCCAACTCACGTTGAGCCTCTATATGGTGATGCTCGGCGTGGGCCAGGTGATTTTTGGTCCGCTCTCAGACAGAATCGGGCGACGGCCAATTCTACTTGCGGGCGCAACGGCTTTCGTCATTGCGTCTCTGGGAGCAGCTTGGTCTTCAACTGCACCGGCCTTTGTCGCTTTCCGTCTACTTCAAGCAGTGGGCGCGTCGGCCATGCTGGTGGCGACGTTCGCGACGGTTCGCGACGTTTATGCCAACCGTCCTGAGGGTGTCGTCATCTACGGCCTTTTCAGTTCGATGCTGGCGTTCGTGCCTGCGCTCGGCCCTATCGCCGGAGCATTGATCGGCGAGTTCTTGGGATGGCAGGCGATATTCATTACTTTGGCTATACTGGCGATGCTCGCACTCCTAAATGCGGGTTTCAGGTGGCACGAAACCCGCCCTCTGGATCAAGTCAAGACGCGCCGATCTGTCTTGCCGATCTTCGCGAGTCCGGCTTTTTGGGTTTACACTGTCGGCTTTAGCGCCGGTATGGGCACCTACTTCGTCTTCTTCTCGACGGCTACCCGTGTGCTCATAGGCCAAGCGGAATATTCCGAGATCGGATTCAGCTTTGCCTTCGCCACTGTCGCGCTTGTAATGATCGTGACAACCCGTTTCGCGAAGTCCTTTGTCGCCAGATGGGGCATCGCAGGATGCGTGGCGCGTGGGATGGCGTTGCTTGTTTGCGGAGCGGTCCTGTTGGGGATCGGCGAACTTTACGGCTCGCCGTCATTCCTCACCTTCATCCTACCGATGTGGGTTGTCGCGGTCGGTATTGTCTTCACGGTGTCCGTTACCGCGAACGGCGCTTTGGCAGAGTTCGACGACATCGCGGGATCAGCGGTCGCGTTCTACTTCTGCGTTCAAAGCCTGATAGTCAGCATTGTCGGGACATTGGCGGTGGCACTTTTAAACGGTGACACAGCGTGGCCCGTGATCTGTTACGCCACGGCGATGGCGGTACTGGTTTCGTTGGGGCTGGTGCTCCTTCGGCTCCGTGGGGCTGCCACCGAGAAGTCGCCAGTCGTCTAACCGACGACTGGTAGCAGGCCCGCTCCGATGCGGCGCACTAACCATCGAAACCTCGTGAATGTCGGTATCCTGTCTGGCAGGATACCGCTCATTTCCCTTGTTCAGTTCATCGCCGTCGCCGAGCATCTGAATTTTCGGCATGCGGCCAAGGCACTTGGTATCAGCCAGTCGAGCGTCAGCGCGCGTGTGAAAGCGCTGGAGGATAACCTTGGTGTCCTGCTATTTGAGCGCCATGCGCGGGGCGTTCGGCTAACAGACGCAGGCAGGCACTTCATGGAGCGTGTCACGGCGGGTGTCGATCAACTCGATCACGCAGTGAAGACCGCGGAGTGACGGGCACTGGCTGGCAATGTCTAGCAACGGCAGGCATTTCGGCTGAGGGTAAAAGAACTTTCCGCTAAGCGATAGACTGTATGTAAACACAGTATTGCAAGGACGCGGAACATGCCTCATGTGGCGGCCAGGACGGCCAGCCGGGATCGGGATACTGGTCGTTACCAGAGCCACCGACCCGAGCAAACCCTTCTCTATCAGATCGTTGACGAGTATTACCCGGCATTCGCTGCGCTTATGGCAGAGCAGGGAAAGGAATTGCCGGGCTATGTGCAACGGGAATTTGAAGAATTTCTCCAAAGCCCGCGACGCAGCGCCGGCAGGCAGAGCAAGTAGAGGGCAGCGCCTGCAATCCATGCCCACCCGTTCCACGTTGTTATAGAAGCCGCATAGATCGCCGTGAAGAGGAGGGGTCCGACGA
>NZ_JAPPSU010000024.1:0-10207 GCF_026719175.1 Citrobacter sp. R4 | reverse complement strand
AGTACCAGCGTACGGCCCACAGAATGATGTCACGCTGAAAATGCCGGCCTTTGAATGGGTTCATGTGCAGCTCCATCAGCAAAAGGGGATGATAAGTTTATCACCACCGACTATTTGCAACAGTGCCGTTGATCGTGCTATGATCGACTGATGTCATCAGCGGTGGAGTGCAATGTCGTGCAATACGAATGGCGAAAAGCCGAGCTCATCGGTCAGCTTCTCAACCTTGGGGTTACCCCCGGCGGTGTGCTGCTGGTCCACAGCTCCTTCCGTAGCGTCCGGCCCCTCGAAGATGGGCCACTTGGACTGATCGAGGCCCTGCGTGCTGCGCTGGGTCCGGGAGGGACGCTCGTCATGCCCTCGTGGTCAGGTCTGGACGACGAGCCGTTCGATCCTGCCACGTCGCCCGTTACACCGGACCTTGGAGTTGTCTCTGACACATTCTGGCGCCTGCCAAATGTAAAGCGCAGCGCCCATCCATTTGCCTTTGCGGCAGCGGGGCCACAGGCAGAGCAGATCATCTCTGATCCATTGCCCCTGCCACCTCACTCGCCTGCAAGCCCGGTCGCCCGTGTCCATGAACTCGATGGGCAGGTACTTCTCCTCGGCGTGGGACACGATGCCAACACGACGCTGCATCTTGCCGAGTTGATGGCAAAGGTTCCCTATGGGGTGCCGAGACACTGCACCATTCTTCAGGATGGCAAGTTGGTACGCGTCGATTATCTCGAGAATGACCACTGCTGTGAGCGCTTTGCCTTGGCGGACAGGTGGCTCAAGGAGAAGAGCCTTCAGAAGGAAGGTCCAGTCGGTCATGCCTTTGCTCGGTTGATTCGCTCCCGCGACATTGTGGCGACAGCCCTGGGTCAACTGGGCCGAGATCCGTTGATCTTCCTGCATCCGCCAGAGGCGGGATGCGAAGAATGCGATGCCGCTCGCCAGTCGATTGGCTGAGCTCATGAGCGGAGAACGAGATGACGTTGGAGGGGCAAGGTCGCGCTGATTGCTGGGGCAACACGTGGAGCGGATCGGGGATTGTCTTTCTTCAGCTCGCTGATGATATGCTGACGCTCAATGCCGTTTGGCCTCCGACTAACGAAAATCCCGCATTTGGACGGCTGATCCGATTGGCACGGCGGACGGCGAATGGCGGAGCAGACGCTCGTCCGGGGGCAATGAGATATGAAAAAGCCTGAACTCACCGCGACGTCTGTCGAGAAGTTTCTGATCGAAAAGTTCGACAGCGTCTCCGACCTGATGCAGCTCTCGGAGGGCGAAGAATCTCGTGCTTTCAGCTTCGATGTAGGAGGGCGTGGATATGTCCTGCGGGTAAATAGCTGCGCCGATGGTTTCTACAAAGATCGTTATGTTTATCGGCACTTTGCATCGGCCGCGCTCCCGATTCCGGAAGTGCTTGACATTGGGGAATTCAGCGAGAGCCTGACCTATTGCATCTCCCGCCGTGCACAGGGTGTCACGTTGCAAGACCTGCCTGAAACCGAACTGCCCGCTGTTCTGCAGCCGGTCGCGGAGGCCATGGATGCGATCGCTGCGGCCGATCTTAGCCAGACGAGCGGGTTCGGCCCATTCGGACCGCAAGGAATCGGTCAATACACTACATGGCGTGATTTCATATGCGCGATTGCTGATCCCCATGTGTATCACTGGCAAACTGTGATGGACGACACCGTCAGTGCGTCCGTCGCGCAGGCTCTCGATGAGCTGATGCTTTGGGCCGAGGACTGCCCCGAAGTCCGGCACCTCGTGCACGCGGATTTCGGCTCCAACAATGTCCTGACGGACAATGGCCGCATAACAGCGGTCATTGACTGGAGCGAGGCGATGTTCGGGGATTCCCAATACGAGGTCGCCAACATCTTCTTCTGGAGGCCGTGGTTGGCTTGTATGGAGCAGCAGACGCGCTACTTCGAGCGGAGGCATCCGGAGCTTGCAGGATCGCCGCGGCTCCGGGCGTATATGCTCCGCATTGGTCTTGACCAACTCTATCAGAGCTTGGTTGACGGCAATTTCGATGATGCAGCTTGGGCGCAGGGTCGATGCGACGCAATCGTCCGATCCGGAGCCGGGACTGTCGGGCGTACACAAATCGCCCGCAGAAGCGCGGCCGTCTGGACCGATGGCTGTGTAGAAGTACTCGCCGATAGTGGAAACCGACGCCCCAGCACTCGTCCGAGGGCAAAGGAATAGAGTAGATGCCGACCGAACAAGAGCTGATTTCGAGAACGCCTCAGCCAGCAACTCGCGCGAGCCTAGCAAGGCAAATGCGAGAGAACGGCCTTACGCTTGGTGGCACAGTTCTCGTCCACAGTTCGCTAAGCTCGCTCGGCTGGGTCGCGGGAGGGCCGGTCGCAGTGATTCAGGCCCTTCTGGATTGTGTTGGTCCCCAGGGCACGATTGTCATGCCCACGCACTCGGGTGATCTGACTGATCCCGCAGATTGGAGATCGCCGCCCGTGCCTGCCGATTGGGTGCAGATCTTGCGCAACGAGATGCCGGCATACGATCCGCAAACCACACCAACTCGGAACATGGGTGCAGTGGCTGAATTGTTCCGGGCGTGTCGCAAACACTTTTGGAGGCAGCTATCACCCAGCCAAGGCCGGTATTTTCATGCTTTGTTAACCTTTTGCAGTCCGAAGAGGCGCGCAAGCAAATCATTCTGGTCATTGACGGTCCAGCCGCCTGAAAAGCCAAAGCCCTTCCGCAGCCACAGCATCGCCTCGAAACCCGCGATGGTTCGCCGCGCCGTGTTAAAGGATTGGAAACCGCCGATCTTCGGCATGTTCTTCTTCACCCGGAAATGGTCGCTCTCAATCCCCTGCTGGAGATGTTTGGTCACATAATGCACGGGATCGGGATGGAGAAGCCCATCATCAACCGACGTTTTGATCGTTGACGGGAAGGTGTTGGCCCCGTCCGTCCCAATCCTGTTCGGCGACAACAAGGGTTCATCTTTAAGCATCTTTCGGAAGAACCGCTTGGCAGCGTCGAGATCGCGCTTAGCGGTCAGCAGGAAATCCACCGGATTGCCATGCTTATCGATGGCTCGGTACAGATAGCGCCATTTGCCGCGGATCTTGACATAGGTCTCATCAATCCGGACCGAGCCGCAATGGGGTCGACGAAACTGCCGCAGCCGTTTCTCGATGACAGGTGCATAAGCCAATACCCAGCGGTTGATCGTGCTATGATCGACCTCGAAGCCCCGCTCGCGAAACATCTCTTCCAAGTCACGATAGCTGAGCGGGTAGCGCAAGTACCAGGCAACCGCCTGTACAATCAGCCAGGCCTCGAAATGCCTGCCCTTGAAATCATCCTTCGACTGGCGCTTCAGCTTTTCGGCAATGGTATTCAAAATCATCGGCTCGCTCCGCAATATCAGGAGCGGCAACTTCTCTCCCCATGGTCAACATCGAGTTAACCTGAAGAATTTGCGACAAGGCCATGCGTTCCGCTCCGGAGATGTCTGGCTTACTAGGTCCCGGCGCTATGGCGATCTGAAACACGCACTCGTTCCGGCACAATCCATCGCGGAAGGCGGTCGTCTCGCTGTGCCATTGCGGCCGGAGGAATGGCTGGCAGACCGGCAAGCTCGCCTCGACATGCGGTTGCGCGAGCTTGGCCGTGCCGCTCGCGCAGGCACGATCCCGGGCGGGTCGATTGAAAACGGCGTTCTGCATATCGAGAAACTCGAAGCCGCCGCGCCGACAGGCGCCGAAGATCTGGTGCTCGATCTCTACAAGCAGATCCCGCCCACGCGCATCACCGATCTCCTGCTGGAGGTGGATGCGGCGACCGGCTTCACCGAAGCGTTCACCCATCTGCGCACAGGAGCACCCTGCGCTGACCGGATCGGGCTAATGAACGTTATCTTGGCGGAAGGGATCAACCTCGGCTTGCGCAAAATGGCGGATGCGACAAACACCCACACCTTCTGGGAATTGATCCGCATTGGACGGTGGCATGTCGAGGGCGAAGCCTATGACCGGGCGCTGGCCATGGTGGTCGAGGCACAGGCAGCGTTACCCATGGCCCGGTTCTGGGGCATGGGCACGTCGGCTTCGAGCGACGGACAGTTCTTCGTCGCTACAGAGCAAGGTGAGGCCATGAACCTGGTCAACGCGAAATATGGCAATACCCCGGGCCTGAAAGCCTATAGCCACGTCTCCGACCAATATGCGCCGTTCGCAACCCAGGTGATTCCTGCAACGGCAAGCGAAGCGCCTTACATCCTCGATGGCCTGCTGATGAACGATGCTGGACGCCATATCCGCGAGCAGTTCACCGACACGGGCGGCTTCACCGATCACGTCTTTGCCGCATGTGCCATTCTCGGCTACCGGTTCGCTCCGCGCATCCGCGACCTGCCATCCAAACGGCTCTACGCGTTCAATCCGTCGGCCGCCCCGGCGCACCTGCGAGCGTTGATCGGCGGAAAGGTCAACCAAGCCATGATCGAGCGCAATTGGCCCGACATCCTGCGCATCGCCGCCACCATTGCTGCCGGGACCGTCGCGCCAAGCCAGATTCTGCGGAAACTCGCCTCCTATCCGCGGCAGAACGAGCTCGCGACAGCCCTGCGGGAAGTCGGTCGCGTCGAGCGCACCCTGTTCATGATCGACTGGATTCTGGATGCCGAACTCCAACGGCGTGCCCAGATCGGGCTCAACAAAGGCGAAGCTCATCATGCGCTGAAGCGGGCAATCAGCTTCCACCGCCGCGGTGAAATCCGCGACCGTTCCGCCGAAGGCCAGCATTACCGCATCGCCGGCATGAATCTGCTCGCCGCCATCATCATCTTCTGGAACACCATGAAGCTCGGCGAGGTCGTTGCAAACCAGAAACGCGATGGAAAGCTGCTATCGCCCGATCTCTTGGCCCATGTTTCGCCGCTCGGATGGGAACACATCAATCTCACCGGAGAATATCGCTGGCCAAAGCCTTAGCGTAGGATTCCGCCCCCTCCCGCAAACGACCCCGTGATGACCCTGCAGGCATCCCCTGAGACCCGGTTAATGCGCGCCGAGGTGCAGCGGCATTATCCGCACATCTGGCAGGAGCTGGAGGGGCTGGCGCAGGGACTGGAGGCCACTGTTGATCAGGTCTTTGCCTGGAACTGCCGTGGCGATCTGGTGCGCTCAACGTCGGATGGCTGTACGACGGTGGCCGGGGTAAACGCCGCAGGCGAGCGGATTATCGCGCATAATGAAGACGGTTTTCCTCAGTTACGGGATGAATGCTTGCTGGCTACCATTACTCCGAGTCGCGGTCTGAGCTTTACGAGTTTTGCCTATCCGGGGTCGATTTGCGGCCACACCTTTGCGGTAAATGAAAAAGGTATCGTTAACACGGTGAATAACATCCGTGCAGTGTATCGTCCGCAGGGATTACCGCGTCAGATCCTGGCTCGCGCCTCGCTGAATGCGAACACCCTCGACGAGGCCATCACTATACTTACCGGCCAGCCGCGATCCGGGGCGTTTCACCATACGCTCGGGCAGCTGGGCGATGCGCGGCTGTTCAGCGTTGAGGCCACCGGTCAAGGCTGTTCCGTTCTACCCCTGACGACGGTAACCGGGCATGCCAACCATCTGGTGCATGCGGCACTGGCTGGCGTTGAGCAGATCGTTACCGACAGTTCAGCGTCGCGGCAGTTACGCCTCGTGCAGTGGCGGGAAACGCAACCTCCGTTTGACGCCGCGGCGGCAAAAACCATTCTCTCAGATACCCATGACGCAGAACTGCCAATTTACCGGCTGGCTGCCGACGATCCGGATGAGGAGAACACCCTCGCCACGGCAGTTTTCACCCTCGATGCCAACCACGTCAGGTGGCAAATTTTCGACATTAACCGCGACGATGCTAAATTTCATGGAGAAGTGCGTGGGTGAAATAGCCGGTCGTCAGTCATAAAGGGCAGGGGAGTACCGTTGGCCCGGCGTTCGATAGTACCGTCCGGATACTGCCAGATATCGGCGTCCAGGGAGATGTCCTGAAGCGCGGTGTCCGGAATTTCAGGTTTGTGTCTCTACAAAGACTAACTATCAGAAAAACTCATCGAGCATCAAATGAAACTGCAATTTATTCATATCAGGATTATCAATACCATATTTTTGAAAAAGCCGTTTCTGTAATGAAGGAGAAAATTCACCGAGGCAGTTCCATAGGATGGCAAGATCCTGGTATCGGTCTGCGATTCCGACTCGTCCAACATCAATACAACCTATTAATTTCCCCTCGTCAAAAATAAGGTTATCAAGTGAGAAATCACCATGAGTGACGACTGAATCCGGTGAGAATGGCAAAAGCTTATGCATTTCTTTCCAGACTTGTTCAACAGGCCAGCCATTACGCTCGTCATCAAAATCACTCGCATCAACCAAACCGTTATTCATTCGTGATTGCGCCTGAGCGAGACGAAATACGCGATCGCTGTTAAAAGGACAATTACTAACAGGAATCGAATGCAACCGGCGCAGGAACGCTGCCAGCGCATCAACAATATTTTCACCTGAATCAGGATATTCTTCTAATACCTGGAATGCTGTTTTCCCGGGGAGCGCAGTGGTGAGTAACCATGCATCATCAGGAGTACGGATAAAATGCTTGATGGTCGGAAGAGGCATAAATGCCGTCAGCCAGTTTAGTCTGACCATCTCATCTGTAACATCATTGGCAACGCTACCTTTGCCATGTTTCAGAAACAACTCTGGCGCATCGGGCTTCCCATACAATCGATAGATTGTCGCACCTGATTGCCCGACATTATCGCGAGCCCATTTATACCCATATAAATCAGCATCCAGGTTGGAATTTAATCGCGGCCTCGAGCAAGACGTTTCCCGTTGAATATGGCTCATAACACCCCTTGTATTACTGTTTATGTAAGCAGACAGTTTTATTGTTCATGATGATATATTTTTATCTTGTGCAATGTAACATCAGAGATTTTGAGACACAACGTGGATTTGTTGAATAAATCGAACTTTTGCTGAGTTGAAGGATCAGATCACGCATCTTCCCGACAACGCAGACCGTTCCGTGGCAAAGCAAAAGTTCAAAATCACCAACTGGCCCACCTACAATAAAGGGGTCGTTTGCGGGAGAGGGCGAAATCCTACGCTAAGGCTTTGGCCAACGATATTCTCCGGTAAGATTGATGTGTTCCCAGGGGATAGGAGAAGTCGCTTGATATCTAGTATGACGTCTGTCGCACCTGCTTGATCGCGGCCGCGATAGCTAGATCGCGTTGCTCCTCTTCTCCATCCGCGTTCCAAGCTGCGGAAAGGCACCCATAAGCGTACGCCTGGTCGAGCAGGCGACGCGGATCGACGTCCAGCGCACGAGAGAATGCGTCCGCCATCTGTGCAATGCGTCTAGGATCGAGACAAAGGTCGTCTCTGTCAGCCGGATCGTAGAACATATTGGCGGCGCCAAAGCCCACTTCACCGACCAGACCGACGGGATCTATCACCAGCCAGCCGCGACTGGAGAACATGATGTTTTCATGATGCAGATCGCCATGTAGCCCACGCAGTTCCGAGGCATTGCTCATCATTTGATCGGCTATAATCGCCGCGTGGACGTAGTCAGTTTGACAACCTGCGTTTTGATCATCGCGCGCCCGCTGAAACAAAGCTGCAAAGCGATCCCGGATCGGGAGAAGGGCAGAAGGCAGGGGTTCCTCAGATGCGGCATACAGCTTCGCCATTAGTTCCGCTGCAATTTCGGTCGCCTGGTAGTCGCCGTGCTCGGCAACGATGTGAGAGAGCATTCGCTCCCCGGCATATTCGAGCAACATCAGATTGTTCTCACGACCGAGCAACCGGACTGCTCCCCTCCCATTGCGCCATACCAGATAGTCGGCCCCGCGCAGTTCATCAGCAATGTCTTCTATAGGTTTCAATTCCTTGACGATTGCAGGAGTCCCGTCTGGCAATGAAACTTTCCAAACGAGGCTGGAAAAGGTGTCCGCAATGAGAACAGGTTGCGAAACGTGCCAATGAGCAGGAAAAACAGGCGGCATGAACATCAACCCCAAGTCAGAGGGTCCAATCGCAGATAGAAGGCAAGGCGTTCGCGGTCGGGGGCTTCGATCCCCAATACATTGAATAGGACAGCGAAGGCGCGCTCTGCTTCATCTGGCGCTGCCCAGTTCTCTTCGGCGTTAGCAATCATGAGTGCCAAATCGGCATAGCGATCTGCTGTTCCGAGCCGCCCAAGGTCGATCAGACCCGTGCATTGAAGAGTTTTAGGGTCCACCATGAAGTTCGGCATGCAGGGATCACCATGGCAAACAACCATATCGGTGCGCTCTTGGTCGAGCCGCACCGGTAGCTCTCGTTCGACACGAGCCAAAAGATCGAGCTGCGGCGTACTCTTGTCCTCGTCCGGTAAGAAGTCGGGATTGACGGCATTGCGGGACACCACATCAACGGCGCGTCCGAACATTCGCGACAGCCTGCGCTCAAACGGACATTGATCAACCGATAGGCTGTGAACAGCGCCAAGTTGCTGCCCCATTGACGGCCACGCTTTGAGCAAATCCGCTCCAGACAGATCAGCCGCCGGTACTCCCGGAATTGCCGTTATCACCAAGCATGCACCCTCCTGTTCCTCCTGCCAGTTGATCACCTCGGGGCAAGCCACACCTCGACCTTTGAGCCAAATGAGGCGGTCACGCTCTCCAGCGAGCTCACCGCGGCGGGAAGCAGGTGCGATTTTCGCGAAGGCATGCCCGTCACCACGTCGAAAAACAAAATCACCAGATTCTCCGCCTCTGACAGGCAACCAGTCAGAATGCGATTCACCAAAAAAAATATTAGTTCGATTCAATGGAGGTTCCTTCAGTTTTCTGATGAAGCGCGGAGGTGGCTCAACCTGCGAAAAGAAACGAGTTGCTATGGACTTGCACCGGTTGTGTTCCGGTCTATCTCTCATTTTAAGCGGCTTTTTTCTCAAATGCCACCGGCGATTTCCAGCCGAGTGTTGAATGTCTTCGGCGTGGATTATAAAAGCCATTTACCCATATAATGCGCCTACTTATCAGCCTTTGGGACGTTGGGACGGTATTTTTCACTATATACCCCCAAGTTTTTAGACATGAAAAAAGGGTAATGACTCCAACTTATTGATAGTGTTTTATGTTCAGATAATGCCCGATGACTTTGTCATGCAGCTCCACCGATTTTGAGAACGACAGCGACTTCCGTCCCAGCCGTGCCAGGTGCTGCCTCAGATTCAGGTTATGCCGCTCAATTCGCTGCGTATATCGCTTGCTGATTACGTGCAGCTTTCCCTTCAGGCGGGATTCATACAGCGGCCAGCCATCCGTCATCCATATCACCACGTCAAAGGGTGACAGCAGGCTCATAAGACGCCCCAGCGTCGCCATAGTGCGTTCACCGAATACGTGCGCAACAACCGTCTTCCGGAGCCTGTCATACGCGTAAAACAGCCAGCGCTGGCGCGATTTAGCCCCGACGTATCCCCACTGTTCGTCCATTTCCGCGCAGACGATGACGTCACTGCCCGGCTGTATGCGCGAGGTTACCGACTGCGGCCTGAGTTTTTTAAGTGACGTAAAATCGTGTTGAGGCCAACGCCCATAATGCGGGCTGTTGCCCGGCATCCAACGCCATTCATGGCCATATCAATGATTTTCTGGTGCGTACCGGGTTGAGAAGCGGTGTAAGTGAACTGCAGTTGCCATGTTTTACGGCAGTGAGAGCAGAGATAGCGCTGATGTCCGGCGGTGCTTTTGCCGTTACGCACCACCCCGTCAGTAGCTGAACAGGAGGGACAGCTGATAGAAACAGAAGCCACTGGAGCACCTCAAAAACACCATCATACACTAAATCAGTAAGTTGGCAGCATCACCCGACGCACTTTGCGCCGAATAAATACCTGTGACGGAAGATCACTTCGCAGAATAAATAAATCCTGGTGTCCCTGTTGATACCGGGAAGCCCTGGGCCAACTTTTGGCGAAAATGAGACGTTGATCGGCACGTAAGAGGTTCCAACTTTCACCATAATGAAATAAGATCACTACCGGGCGCTGAGAGATCCCCTCATAATTTCCCCAAAGCGTAACCATGTGTGAATAAATTTTGAGCTAGTAGGGTTGCAGCCACGAGTAAGTCTTCCCTTGTTATTGTGTAGCCAGAATGCCGCAAAACTTCCAT
>NZ_JAPPSU010000023.1:0-19625 GCF_026719175.1 Citrobacter sp. R4 | reverse complement strand
ATTGCCAATCATATCAAGTGTCCCCCAATATAGGCCTGTGGGAAGATTCCCCTCATTTGTAGCGCGTGGAGCTGCTTCCGGAGGGTCGTAAACATTCCAGCCGGAATTGCCACGTGTACAATAATCCCCAGGCTCTCCTAAACCGAGGTTTGTGCGAGCGCCTGCTGCAGTCTTTGAACCGGTTCCGCCCTGGCTAATCGGCACCGCTCCGTCCGTTTTTGTCGCCATGTTGTCTGCCAGATATTTCCACGACGGCCCAGTGAATGTTGAACCGTCAGGGAGTTTTACGGTAATGCTGCCGCTGGCGCTGTAAACCTGCTGCCAGTTCTGCTTATCGTAGTTAAGCCCTCGCAGCGCCTCAGCACTCTGAGCAACCAGCGCGGCAGTCACCATATTCAGAGCTATGCGTGGAACCGCAGACCACGCGGCGCCGGATTGTGTCGGGCCTGTGTATACGCTGACCAGCGTCAGGCCTGTGTCACTCTCTACCGATTTAACCGGCAGAGTGTATGGTACACCTCCGACCGTTACTACAACGAAATCTCCTGCGGCGAGTTCCGTTGCAAATGAAGTACCGATACCCGTCACAATGTCAGAGTTATTGGTCAGGGTTAAAGTTCCTGCGGACATGGTTATTTCCTCAGTACATGTTTGGAAGGATTAAAACGGGCATATTAATATTCTGGTTAAATGACATGTCGAATCTTTTGTCATTATAATTACCGACTACCTGGTTATACGCTGACCTGACATTTCCTCCTGACATTACAACGCCTTTTTTTCTTACATTGAAGTATCCATTTACTCTCCTTGACTGCGCACCTGTAAATACTATCTGGCAATATTTATCACCTACATACTGATTACTGTCGGTCATGGTTAATTGCTGGTCATATACAAATGGTCGCTTCACTGTTGAAAATGTTACCTGTCCTGCTGAATTTGTCATGGTGATGCCATCACCGGCTACAGGAGCGGTATTATTGAAAATTACCAGGTCCATTGTTACAGATGCGGAAACATCATCTCTTCCTGAGTAACTGATGTCTCTAACAATAATATTTGTTCCGTCAAACCCTACAGACACATTATTGTTATTCCATTTCCCGAACGGTATTCCTGTTACGGGAAGCGCCATCGAGCCGTTGACTGTCACCGTGCCAACGTAAGCACATGTCATTAATCTTGCCTGATTTGAAATTGCCGTGAAATCAGTAGAGTTAGAAACGAGAAGTCCTTCGTTGTAAGTAGCGGCAGGAAGAATTTCAAATACAGTTCCTGCCCAGTTTGGTATTCGCTGGTAGTTGCCCCTGTTTGTACCATTAACAGTAACACCACTGTCTCCGTTTCTTGTCACTGATGTCATATATATCGGCAAAACAATCCATGTTTGATTGTCAGCAAATTCCTGTATGTCAACAGGACGTGTCGGCAAAACAAAAACTGTAGAACCCGGAGTTAACGGAGTATCGACGCGAAATTGATTCGCTCCGGTTCCGTTCCCTGAAAAACTTGCACAAAACGACGGGGCACGAAGCCCCGCGGTAATAGCCATCACAGGACGGCCATCATTATAATCTATCAGTATTCCTTCCGGCATATTTCACCTTATGTCCAGCGACCAACCACTACACGCCCGCCTCCGGGAAGATTAACCGTGACGCCATTGCCGTCAATTCTGACCACATTATTTGTTCCATTAAATGCAAACTCACCACTGTCAGCATAAAGCTTTCCATGAAACTCAGGGCTGGCATTTTTTGGCAAATTCCAGCCACGCACACCAGGAATGAAGTTAGACGACTGCAAAGAATCAGTTATTTTTCCAAAGTCGATTGATGCTTCCTGAATCAATACACTCCTGATAAAGACCTGTCCGTTATATACAAAGAAAGCAGCCTGCCAGTTACCTGGATCGCTGCCTGAATAAATGCCGAACTGATCAGCCGCAAAAACTACAGTTGATTTGTATGAGCTACCATCAGGCTCAATGGACATGCCGAAACCGGTATTGTATTTCACTCCGTTCCTGACAATACCCATATTGAGCGTATAAGATGCCTTCGCTGTACCATCACTATTAACGACTGCAGTCATCTTCTGGTTAACGGCTGATGTAAGGCTACCTTCAGGGCCAATCTGCGCCTGAACATACGTGGACAGGTCAGCAAGTCCCTGCTCAGCAGACGCTACCGTGGTTTTCACGACAAGGATATCGGCACGTACCTCGCCGTACTGTTGATACTGGTGCTCAACAGTGCCGTGGTTCGCCAGCGAATTTTCCATAATGCCTTCGAGGTTTGTATCAACTCCTTCCTGAACATTTTTAAATGCATCAGAATCCCGAATCTGCTCGTCAATAAGCTCAATCATTCCCGGTATGTCTGCCGATGCCTGTCCAGATGCTTCTACAAAATCTGATGCACCAAATGCGTTTCTGGTTCGCACATACACGTAATATGTTTTATCAGCCTGCAATCCATGTAACGTCCACTGGTTTGATCTGCCAAGGAACTGTGCTTGGTCTTCAATATCTGAAGGGTTGACGATCTGATTTTGTCCTGAGTACCAGAATTCAAACGAAGTGTCTGTCGTTGCCGTGATACGCATGACAGGAACCAGGTCAGCAGAGAAAAGGCCTGGTGTCCAGATAACGCTGGATGGTGCAGGTGGTGCACCGATGACCATGCTGATTTGCGTCTCGGCTCCCTTCATCCCGTTTTCATTGCGACCACGAACACCCAGCGTGTATCCACCGGCGTTCAGACCAAAGAACTCATAGCGGAACTGATCTGTCTCGTACTGGGCAACCACTTTTCCGTCATCGGTATATACGTATAACTCAAACACCAGCTTTTTAGTTGTAGTTGCCGTCTCCCATGTAGCCGTGACCTGGACAGTCTCGGAGTTTGTGTTGATGATGCGCAGATTCTCCACGTTCGGTACGCGGTAACCATTCAGCGTATCGTTGGGAACTTCAAACACGGCACCTTCATCAACAATGGCCTGTTTGTTCGGATCATGTTGCGATGCGGTGATGCTGTAGACAGAATTGTTATCCGTCTCTGCAACGCTCAGGATGCGGAATAGCCTGGTAGAAACGTTGCTGGTAGAGATGGCAAACACAGTACCGTCACGAACCCATGCTGGAGTCGTTTTCAGCGTCACTATATTGTCTGCAATGCTGCCAATCTCATACTTAACGAACCTCCCGTCACTGCCCATGATCGACATGGTGTCGCCTTCTGATATCAGAGACGAATCAACCGCATCAACGGTAATTTTGTTACCCGCATGCGACATAATTCTGCCGCCGAGCCGGGCGCCGGCATAGTTATTGTCCATGATTTCAACTATGTCACCGGGCGTGAAATGAATGGCGTCACGGGCCATCTTGAACGTTAATCGACTGCTTTCACGCTTTGCTGTTTCCAGCAGCCATTTCCCGGCTCGCCATGCCTGACCTCGTGAGGTACAGCCAAACGCTTCCAGAGTGGTTTCGTTGTAGTTCCCGCGGGCAATCATCTCATCATCGGAAACATACTCTTTTACCTGCTCCCAGCCGTTATCCGGGTCAGTCCAGGACACAACAACGGCATTGTATTTCTCTGAACGCTTCACGGAGCTACGCTTGAACTCGCCATCAACCACGTTAGCATTCGTGATTGTCGCAATCGGATCCTGTGGCGCGTCCAGCATGACAGACAGTCGCATCCCGTCCCACAGCGCTATACCCCGAAACATGCTCGCTATCTTGTCGAGAATGTCACGCGCACTCGCCTGCTCGGTAATATAGGCATTCAGCGTCATCCTTGGCTCCTGCCCGCCGTAGCCATCGTTAACAAGCTGATCGCAATACTGTGAGAGGACGTACAGCGCACCGTCATCTACATCGATATAACCGGCACGTTTCGCCAGGCCAAAACGGGTATTCTTCGCCAGTTCACGGAACAGCCATGCCGGGTTGTTAGTCCACGCTTTTTTGAATCCGCCAGTCCACAGCCCCGAGTAAGTTCTGGCAATCGGATCGTAGTTGTCAGGAACGTCCACAATCAGGCCGCGAAGATGGTATGTGCGACTAGGGGTGTCGGTGTACTGGTCACGGTCAATAACCGCACCCGCAATAGCGGCGAACGGATAGTTCAGGTTATCGTCGGTGATCTCGCTGTAGCTGTTCCAGATGGTGCCGTTTGACAGCAAATCACTGGTGCTGTCCGGAGTAATTCGACGCACACGGATATCGAACGGTTTAGTTTCCGGCGCGTCAATCAGGTGTGCTTCAAGATATTCACCTGACATTTTGCCTGTAATGGTGACGGTCTTTACTATTGCAAACCCGCTCGCTCCAGATCTGGTCTCCAGAACCATAGTGACTGAAGTGTTCTTCTGGTTTCCTTTGGTATCATTCTCTACCAGACCGGTTACGCCAACGTTGAAACGAACGCGGGTTACATCCTGATCCGTAATAGTGCGTACCAGGGGGGTATCATAAGTGACTTCCGTATTAACGATGGTTGTTGCTTCAATTGCAGAGAAACCGTTAATCGGTAACTGACTCTCTGAGCCAGGCCGCCATGCCACACTGATGCCATTCACACTGACGTTTCCGCTTGCATCGGTTACAGACGTTTTGTTCAGTTTGAATGAAGAAAGGTGTTCCTGGTCTACCGGCCCGTATATTGGACCTTCCGAAATAAGATCGAGCACCCTGTAAAATTGTTTTGATTTGAGGTTATCGTCGATGAGTTTCGGGGTTGATGCTTTACCGCCGCCTGAAGACATGAATTTACTCCATAAAAAAAGCCATCCGAAGATGGCTCATTTTTTATTTGCCGTGGCGCTCGGTGTATCCAGCACCATGTTCGTTAAGTCGATTTATCTGCTCTTTTCGCCAGTCAACCGCTCGGGACCTAGCCTCTTCAAGCGTCCCTCCTTTTGGATAAAATTGGCGACGGACCTGCTTGCCATCAATGTGAACATAGGCCTCATAGAAGGGGAATCTCCCTTTATCCATAGCCAACCTTACTCCAGTCTGACCAGAAATATTATTCTTTTGCCTTCGGCAATTTCGGGCATTTTTGGATGGTGTTACCAATCTGAGATTCGTGATCTTGTTGTTTAGTGTATTTCCATCAACATGATCGATTGCCAGCCCTTCGGGAACTTCCCCGTGATGCAGGAACCAAACTATGCGATGCACGCTTTGATACCCGCCATTCACTCTTGCTCGGTAATAGTTTCGCGGATATTTACCGGACACCTTGTTAATTGTGCCGGCTTGGTGACCACATTTTGTGCGCCGTGAAGGAGATATCTTCCAAATCAGGCAGGTGGGTGACGTTTCGTCATAGGCAAATAAATCATGTAGACTGGGCTCAGCCATGATGACCTCCGATTCAGGTTATTTGGTTAGAGCTGGGATGATGTTCCACCATCATTTCCGGCTTGTTTATTTTACCACCTATCACCCTATCGAAGCATCCCAATCGACATTATTCGCGGTGTCAATACCGAGAGAAATGACGTTCGAGCCGACTTCCATTTCCCCGATGAGGATTGGCACAGGGCGTCCTTGCCCGACACGGTTTTCCGCACTGGTAAATGAGTTATTCGTTAGCGTGTTTGTCTCAGCCGCTTCCGCTGACGTTTTAGTTTTCATGTTGCGGGACATGTAGACCGAGTACGCAATTGAAGCCACGCTGACGGCAACCGCAATCCATGCGGCTGCCGCGGCAGAAATGGCCCCCTCCACTACCGGCACGAATAGGACCACTGAGCCATCTTTAAGGTGGCGGTCCAGATGCCATTGCATCGCAGATGCCTCAACATCCTCTCCCGCCACCCGCACCCGCAGCTTTGTATTGAGAAAGGCTTTTTTGAATTCAAAATCCTGCGCCAGCAGAAGGCGCAACCCCTGCGCTGGCGTATCAACATTCAGGGATATTTGGCGGTAAAATCGGCGTAAATTGCCTGCAAATTTAAAGATGAGCACTGTTCGTGTCTCCAGATTGAATGCGTCTGCTTGATGTATGCCGGGCGCATTTGTTCTCGTCTGCTGAGGTGTCCGGCATGGTCATGGTGAAGTACCAGGTTGTCATGAAGGAGAATCATTGAGTGGCATGGGTCGGCTCCAGGGAATGGCTGCCTGATAATGACGTCGCCTGGTTGGGCATCCTGCATGGATACCTGATAG
Organism: Citrobacter sp. R4; assembly: GCF_026719175.1. Classification (NCBI taxonomy): domain Bacteria; kingdom Pseudomonadati; phylum Pseudomonadota; class Gammaproteobacteria; order Enterobacterales; family Enterobacteriaceae; genus Citrobacter; species Citrobacter sp. R4. Next base: position 13,432 of record NZ_JAPPSU010000023.1, on the reverse strand, counting down.
AACCCGTTGGCCGACATGTTTGTCAGATAGAGGTTCTCTCCTCGCAGCCACCATCCGTTAGTCCTCCCGAAGTCCGGCAAGTCGATTCCGCAAAGGTGGTATGCGTCCCGGAAAAGCGTGTAGCAGTCCATGATGCCATGCTCGAACCTGCGGCCCAGCAGGAGCGGCACAGGTTTGTATTTCCTCAGTTGCCCGCCTGATGCCAGCCACCATGGTAGCCCGGTCATCACCTGCATCTGCCGGTCAGCACCAGAAAGCACTGGCTGGCTTTGCGGATGCGAATGGAAGACTGCTGTAACTTCTCCTTCTTCCTCCGCCGCAAGCCAGTCATCATCACTTATGCGGAAGTGATGCCATGGCTCTGGATGCACATTCCGACAGCGAAACACTCGCTCTTCACCCAGGATAAGCGCGCACACTTCATCCTGCGACGATACCGCATAATCGAGTAACTCTTGCATCAGGAGACCTTTTGAGAGCCCGGGAAGCTGCTTATTGGCATTGGTTCAGGGCGTGGATAGCGGAACCTACAACCGGTTCGACGATGAGAGCATTTGTCTTTCGACGGGTCTGATGTCGGATTGTCTCGTTCGTCTGCAACGGGCGGCCCGTCATACCCACACCCGACGCCGCGATACTGCCACTGGCACACGTCGGCGAGAATAGTTCGAGCCGGAATAATGGCGTTATCGCAGTCAATCGGCGTCGCCAGAGTATAGGTGACCTGCTCGAACGTCTCTTCAGTCATCTCCTCGACAACATAGCGAGATACGGCTTCCTGTGTCGGATCTGCATCAGGATTGCCGTTCGGAAAATTCACCGCGTCCAGATATTTCACCGGAACCTGACGCCGGGTAATAACCACGCCCAGCATGTCGTCAAAGTCATGGTTAATCCCGGTCAGCAGGCCGGTAACGTTCGCCACCGCCATTGATGGGCGGGCATATGTGCCTTCGTTCTTTGACTCGAATCCTTCAACCGCTATCGGGTACGCCTGGTACTGGTTACCTTTCCAGATAACATTGCCGTAATAGCCGTTTGTGCCGGAATGGAAACGGATAAGGTCACCACCAAATGGTTGCAGGTCAGCTTCGAACAGGTCGATAAATGCGCCAACTCCGGCGTCCACGCTGTCGATAATTAAATTTGCTGGTATGTCGCGCACGGCAAACTCCCATAAAAAAAGCCACCCAGAGGTGGCTTATCGTTAATCCCATTCTTCGTGTGATGCAGCATCATCCAGCGCATGAGCTATCACTTTCTTTTGCCAGTCAGTGAATGATGGCCATGCGTCTTTGAGCTGTGGCGTAATGTAGCTTCGCCAGTTATGAGGCCCCGAAACCGCTTTAAAGTCTGGAGCATCCCAGTCTTCCGCCTCGAATCGGCAACACATTTCAACATCATCAATTTCACGTTGCTTCTTTTCTTTTTCACCTGGCACAGGTTGCTTTGCGAAAGGCCTGCAAATCACAGCTCCATGCAGCAATTTAATCATCTTGGCACCTGTTCAAACGTGGCCGTCAGTTCAAACAGCGGCCCGGTTTTTGTCATATTCCAGGAGCGGCAGACAAACAATGCCTGCACTCCCGTATCGGATGGAGTCCAGTAGAACGCTTCTATTGCCATTCGAGCCTTGAGAAATGCCTCAGCATCCTTCGCGGGGTTGCTACGGCACGCTCCGCTGACGCCGCGAAAGGTGAGCGAGTATTTATCCATTAACTGGTTGATACCCTTCACCTGTCGCTGTTCGTAACCGTCACCTAGTTTAACGACGGCTACGTTCGGCGTTCGCTCAACGGAGTAGGCTTTCTGCGGTGTCCATGTGAATGTTTCTGGCATATTTAGGCCTTATAGATTTAATTTTGCACAGTTTTGCATGTTACAATTACGCTTATTTACCCATCAAAATAAGAGGTTAAAATATGGCTGCACCTTCTCATGAATTACTAAATGGACTGGCTGTAAAAACAGTACTCAGCTACGTAATCGCAACGCTCAACGAAGATCAAAAGCAATCTCTTATGAGGCTTGCGGGAACTCGCTCAATGAATTTTGATGAACTTGAAAGCGACTCAACATCAAAGGAAGAACTTCGAGCGGCAGCTGAGACTGTCAACGACATCATTGAAGATATAGTCAAAACGGGAGTTGGCCAAGAGTGAATTATTAAGCGGCTTTAAGGCCGCTTATTTTCTCCGCCCTTGCAGTAAACCGTTCGGCCGCGTGCTCTGGTCTACCATCATTTTCAGCATGTCGTTGTTCCACACTTTACGCAGCCTTGCGATCTCCTCATTACCAATTCCTCCCGTAGTATTTATCGTGAGGTTCATTACAGGGCTAAACGACCCGCCACCTCCGGCCTTGTCCGCCGGAATAATCTTCCCTGACTGGTTCGGGATGAATGCCTGCTGCCCACCTGCAGTCTGGAAGATTTCAGAGCGGCCATCTTCGTTGATGCGGTAGGCGTTGCCAGCTGATACTGTGCCGCCGTAACGGCGAGCGCCAGCAATAGAAAGCGCCTGCCCTGCCGCCATGGAAGAACTATAGGCAGCCAAACCGATAGCAGATGCTTTGCCCTGGGTCGCAATAGATGCTGCCATAGCCGCAGGAGCCCAAGCTGTTGCAAGAGCGCCAGCCTCAGCAATCTGTGCGGCAGTTGCAGCAGATGACATGGCCTTACCTATAATCAGGCTCTTAACATACTGAACTCCCATATCCACAATGGCGCTTACAACGCTGTTGAGTATTGTCGAACCAATATTTGCGAATGACTCCTGCAGGCTTTGAGTGCCGTTGATAAGGCCGGTAATCGCGTTGGTTGCGCCCCCCTGTAAGGAATCGATTGCAGAGCCAAGCATGTTGTTGATCTCGCTCTGCTGCTGCCATTCCTCCCACATTGCGGCCATGCGTTTCTGGTGATACTGATCTTCAATCCCTGCGCGTACAGCCTCAGCCTCTGCAATCTTCTGTGGGTAAAGTTGCACATACTCATCAAGCTGTGCCATTTGCTGCGCGTAGGTGTTATCTACTGCGGCGACTGGTGATACCTGCCCTTGCAATCCGGTAAAGTTTTGTCCGGCCTGTGTGCGCTTCCTTTCCTCTTCTGCTGCGGCTTTGGTTGCCTGCTGTACTTTCCAGATGGACTCAGCTTGCTGTTCCGCTTTGGCGATCTGCTCTGCTGATGCTTTGTTACCAAGCGCAACAACAGCATCGTATTTCGCTAATTCGAGCGAGCCATCGGCGTAACCAGTGTTCAGGCGATCGAGAGCAGCCTGTTGCCTTGAAAGTGACTGCGCAGCCTCATCAACAGCTTTAGTTCCCTCTTTTGTAGACTTTGTTACTGCTGAATCAGCCTCCTGAAGGTCATATCTTTTTGCCGCGGCCTCTTCAATCTGCCTCATCTGATTTGAATGCGCATCCACCCCCGCATCCAGGGCCGCTTGTCTGGCCTCGGCTACAGCCCTTTCTTTTTTGTCTGTTATGGACAGCAGATTGTTTTGCTTTTCAAGGCTGGACAGGAGTTTATCTCCATCCTCGCTGCGCATAACCATCAGACTGGAAGAGTTATATTTCTCCTTCGCTTTGGCGGCGAAATTGATCATATCGCCAAGCTTGCCCATCATACCGGCAGTGATACCAGCTTCCTCGCCTTCTCTCTGGAGAAGCGGTAGGCCTTGTCGCATGGTGCCATTGAGAGTGGCATGTCCAATGTTAATGGCATTTTGGGTCTGACTAAGGCGATTCTGAGCACGTTCAAGATCGAGAGTTGCAATCGAAAGTCGGTCTTGTGCTCCGGCTAGTGCCTCCGTCGCCTCCCTCCCCCTCTTAGTATTGCCGTAACGCTCAATTTCACGGTTATAGTTGCTTACTGCGTATGAAGCATCATTAAATTTCTTCTGAGCTTCAGCGACCGCATCGCTAAGGGTTGGCAGATTCTGGCTTAATTTGCCAATGGTTGCCGCCAGTTCGGTATGAGACATGGTCTGGAACTTAGCGCTCAGTTCGTTGACGCTATCCGCCAGGTTATTGGCATCGTCTCTGGCCTCTTTAGCTCGCTGAGAGAAATATAGAATCGCACTGGCCGCGAGCATCGCAGCACCAGCTGGGCCACCTATGAGAGACAATCCTCGGCTAACCAACCCTGCTCCAGTAGCTAACCCAGCCTGTGCCGCTTTATTTGCTGCCAGAGCGCGATTGTAATTATCAACAGCACCAGCAGCGGCTACGCGAGCGGCAGATAAGCGTTGCTCGGCAGCGGCGGCATTCGTCGCACTAACCGCTGTCTGCTTCATCATCTCCGCAAGGCGGATCTCGTCCAGCGCCCGTTCTTTTGCGATAGCGGCTGCGCGGAGGTCGGCGGCAGCTTTATTTGCAACGGCTTGCGCCGCCTGCATCTCTGCTGCTGACTGATTTCGTGCAGCTACGGCGGCCTTTACCTTCGCAGCAGTAGCCATTGTCAGTGCGCCAACATAGCGGCTACCCATAACAGCAGCAGCGGCGGTCAGGATGGCGCTAAGAGCGCCGATGTTCTCACTGACGCTGATCACGGCATCGTTAAAAATGGCTGTGCCGGTTTTTACCGTGGAGTTTTCACCAAAGAACTTGGTGATGTTGTTCCCGGCAACCTGCAACGCCTGACTGATAGTTGTCGTGGTATTGGCGAACTCATTGCCGATCGTCACCCCTTGTGAAAGTAACCCGTTAACCACAACATCAGTAGTCAATTTCCCGGCGGCGGCCATCTGACGTAACTCTCCAATACCAACACCCATGGAGTCAGCGAGAGCAACCATCAGCCTGGAACCCTGCTCAGCAACAGAGTTAAACTCCTCCCCTCTCAAAACCCCTGAGGCGATACCCTGAGATAACTGAATGATTGCGTTCTCAGCCTCTTGAGCTGTAGCGCCAGAAACAACAAAGCCCTGGTTGATAATAGTAGTTAGCTTAGCCAGGTCCTCCGCGGAGGTATTATATTGCCGAGTTCCTCTTTCCAGTCGTGCATACAATGTTGCTGTTGCATCAAGGCTGGCTGTGGTTTGCTGCGTGATATTAAATACGCGCTCCGTCACATCGACCAGTTGCTCGCTTGGCCTGATGGCGTTAGCCAGTTTGTTGTTGAGCGTTGTCCAGGCGTCAGCGTATTGAGATACCTGTTGAACCGACAGGATAGCCATCAGAGAAGTGGCAACCCGGCTCAAAGATCCGAATGAGGAAGTGAGAGATGATGCAGCCTTATCAGCCCGCTTGAAACCGACTTCCATGCCGTCTGTTACGTCACGAACCTGTTTGTCAGCTCTCAGCAACTGAGCAGTATCCGCCTTTATCACATATTCAATATCGCCGACGTTCTGGGTCATTCTCTTTTCTCCGGGCAATAAAAAACCCCGCCGTGGCGAGGTTTATATGGTTAACTTAATGATCTTATATTGCTGACTTACTTACCGAGTAGGATTCAACCTTTCCGTCATGCAGTTTGACACTCAGTATTTTTGAATTAGCGCCACCGAGAGCATTACCTTCACTATACGACCACAGCAATATTTGGTTTCCGTCAGAATCATAAGTGGACGTAGTTGGTTCGCCAAAGAGACTAACAACCTGCTGCTTTGTAGTCTCCCCCTTTGAGATGCTCGCTAGTTTAGTTTCATCGAAGTTTTTCCCCATATAAACACATCCAGCCAAGATAATAGCAATTGCAGGGATCAATATTTTTTTCATATAAGTTCCTTTTATTAAATTAAGCCCGCTTTTTTTCTGGCTTCTTCGAGGTAGTCCTCATCGGTTTTTTCTGGGCCGAGATCTAATGGTTGCTGTCTTTGCCATTCCTTCAGCTTATTGCTAAGCGCGTAGATGATTTTATCAAAATTCTTTTGATGCCTATGCGCCCCTGTCACGTTTACTCCAAGCTTAAGTGAAGAATCAATACCAACAATACATGACTTCTCTCCATCGGCGTTAACCACGATAGAGACATTTTCACCCCATGAAAAAAGTGAGATGCCCGCACTAACGGAAACTCTACGCAAAATGTCGTCTTTTTGCTTTATAGACATCCCGACCTCTGGAATTGCCTCAATCAGTTTTTCATAGGCAACATCAGCCGGAAATGGAAATATTTGCTGTGTAGATTGACTGGCGAAACTCATATCCCTATCCCCCACATTAAAAGATGGTCAAATCCTACCATCTGTTGACGACGAGGTCAGCTTTCGCTATCTTGTTTTGCACGAGGCGTCGAAACCTCTTCTCAGTGCGGTCAGAACCAACCCCGACAGTGTTGGCTTTTTTATGTCTGTCATTCAGTGAACGCATAGCGCGGTCACGTCCCGAACAATGTCGGGAGGGCGACGAATACAACACCCTTACGGGGAATAAGTCCGCGGTCTCACTGAGCCGTTTCGAACCTCCCGGCACCACTCCGATAGTGGTACTTCGAAAAAATCAGTGAGGTCATTATGACTAACCAAATCATCATCTCCGATATCACCATCCATAAAGACGCTCAGGGGCGCTACTCGCTGAATGATCTGCATCAGGCATCAGGCGGCGAAGAGAAAGACAAACCTGCAAACTGGCTTCGCTTAGATAAAACCGTTGAATTAATTGATGAAATTTTAAATGCTCAGATCCGAGCATTTAAACCTGTTGATTCCCGTAAAGGACGCTACGGTGGCACTTACGTTTGCAAGGAACTGGTTTACTCTTATGCCATGTGGATCAGCGCCTCTTTCGCTCTCAAAGTGATTCGGGCATATGACGCGATGGTATCTGGTAACGTGGAAATTAAGCCAAAAATTCGCCAGTGCACAGCAAAACAACTCACCCCGCTGCGCCAGACGGCAGAACGGTTAATCACGACTGGCCTCGGTAAAATCTATCCCGATATCTGGAAGTTAGTGCATCAGCGCTTCGACGTTGAGCATATTCATCAGTTGCAGCCTGAGCAGGTCAGCGAAGCCATCGAATACCTTACCGTGCTGGAAGGTGAATATCTTGGACGCGAGACGCTTCCTGCAACTTCGTCAGGGCATCTCACCAGTGAAGAACTTTGCACCCTATGCTGGGTATGGAATGCCGCCGAATACATGCGGGAAAAAATCGAACTGGCATACCCGGCACTGAGAACTCTCAAATCTGAATACGCTCCAAGTTTCTACTCAATGGCACTTGAGTATCAGCGAACCCTGGAAGCCGGAAGGAAGATTCTCGAACGTGAAACAAAACACATTGCTCCTAACCCTCACAGCATATCAGATGAAAACTGGCGACGAGTGCTGCCTCGTTTACGCCAAGTAAATTACCTCAACTGACTCATCTATTGGCACAAGGACGTGCTATCCCCTTTGGTAAAAGATGAGGGAATCCTAGCAGGGATCTCCCGCTCGAAAAAGAAAAGCCACCCGGAGGTGGCTTGTCAGTATACCCAGCAGACTAGCGGTTTTCGCAACCAAGCTGAGATTTATCGATGATTTGAGTACCTTCAACACGGAAACCATACGTGCCGAACAGGAACGCATGGTTAAGCTGGTAGATAACAACATCGCTCAAACCTACAGAGCACTTATCTTTTTCGATGGCGCGATCCATTGCTGTTTTAACGCTAGGAATGCCCAGCGGGAAAATGACAATCGGAGCTTTGTCTTCACCAGTTACGCGCTGCCCTTTTTCAAACTTAGCTGCGTTCAGGTTGTAGTTTTTGGTACTACCTACGGTCATATCAGCAACGCGAACAGTACAGCCAGACAGCATTAAAGCCCCGAGAGCTAAAGCAACTACCTTCTTCATTTTATGTTTCCTTTGATTGCAATCGGAAACATCCTAACATCATGAATAGTGAGGTCAATGAGAAAACTGAGCTTATCCTGCGTTAGAAAATGAGCTTAGCTACAGCCATTGATAGGCCCGCAATTCCTACCATGACAGAAACCGTCCAGATTATTTGCTTGTTTGCGGCAGTTGATATGGCTCTGTCCATATCGCTGATACTGGGTTTTTTTGATAGTTTTTCGTCAATATCTAACTGTTTCTGAAGAATTACCGCCACATCTCTACTTGTTCCTGATGACGTGTTACGAAGGTCTCGAATGTCAACCCGCGCCTCAGACAGGTTTGCTTTGATATCCTCAACGTTGGATTCAAGCTTAGCCACTCGTACTTCGAGCATTTCACCACCTCCGCTTCCGCCGCCACCATGTTTAGGGAAGTCTCCAAAATAAATATTATCATCTATTTTTTTATTAACCATTGGTTCCCTTCCCTGAATCAGAAAGCTTCTGTTCTACCCACTTCAACACGGGCCATGTTGCAAAATGCATAGAAAACGCACAGTTTTTGCATATTAATCGATACTCATATTTAACCAATGAGTATGGAGGCCCATCGGTGTCGAGTTTGACCGGGATGGCGTAAGTGCTGCTTTCGCTCCCTTCAGGTCCAACGGTCATTGTGCTGGCGTTGGGAATAGCAATATCCTCACTGCCACACATTGGACATACGACTGTTTTGACGCCGCGTTCGAAAAGATATTCAGAGAATAGCTCAGGTGTGACTTTCTCCAGTCGCCGCTGAAGAGTTAATTGAAGTTGTATTTGGCGCTGTTTTTCATCTTCCACGCTGATTCACCACGAAATGTATTTCCGTAAATTTATCACGCGAGGCACGACTTCATAAACTGATCATCTATCCATGTAGAATACAAAACCAGCAGTTAAGCGGGTTATCGCTGCCTACACAATGCCAGGCAAATACATCTGCACTTCATCAGCAACCCTTTCGCGCGCTGCATGGAGTAGCTTTTTGCGACCACCAACTCCCCACTTCGCCATCTGACTGGCGCACTGGCTAATCGCTTTGGTTTCGGTGTTAATCACATGGTCGATTTTGTTGAGGCGAGACATGGCATTAATGCCGAGGCGAACTACTGTTCTGAAAACCTCGTATACCTCAATTTCAAATTCGGGCTTAATCCAGGCCGCGTAGCGAATAGCCAGAAGTTCAACGCCCCATGCCCCACTTTGATCACCACCTTTTATTACCCTAAGCGGTTGATTTTGTTCCGAAGCACTTTTTAGTGCTTTGGATTTGAGGGCTTTTACGAAACGTTTGATCTGGGCGCTGCGGAGAAAGACGCTGGGTCTTTGTGACTCGGTGGCCTCTCCGTTTGCTACCGCAGCAGCATGAAGATCGTTGAGACTGTATCGCCCTTCGTTATCGACACGAACGGATACGCCGTTTACAGATACGGTTGGATAGTGCATGAGGTTTACCTATAGAAAGTGAGCCTGTCACACAGAGATAGCCGCCCCAGAGTACAACTAACTCTCAGGCTCGCTTTCTGTAGGCTCTAGGATTATAACGTGCGCGTGTGAAGCGCGTTGGGTTTATTGCTGGTATAAAAAAGCCCCGCAGGTGCGAGGCTGTTTGTGTTGTTCTTAAGTTGATTAATGCGGCCCGTTCCGTTGCGCGTCGATCGCCAGCATTCGTTCAGCCCAGTCCATGACTTCGTCGTATTTTTCCTGAGTCGGCACTCTGGCTTTCTCTTTCTGCGGAAATTTAGCGTTCATGGCGGCGCGGAAGCTGGTCATTGTCATGTTCCATGCGTCTGACTCGCTCATGCCGAGGTGAGCAACAGCGGTGTAGACGAATGACCGTACATCGAATTTGTCGCTGTATTCGCCTTTCTTACCTTCGAATTCTTCCGGTGGCTGGTCGCCCATTACGCCATGAAGCATCAGGTGGCGGGCAAGCAGGATAACATCCTCGATCGGAATGGCTCCCGGCTTAAACAGCAGCCGTCCTGCCGTGTTCACCGAGTACGAACCAATCACCTCTGCAATGTTACCCTCTGAGCAATGGCGAACTATGCTGGCAGCCGACGCTGCCATTTCAGCAAAGCAGCGAGCGTTGACAGCCTTCATGGTCTGGATATCAGTGATGCGGTGTTTCGGATAATGCCCGGCATGAACCTTAACGAAAGCATCAACAATCTGTTCCGGTGAGCCAATACGCGACATAGCGAGGAATGACGGATTGAGAAATATCTCTTTGCTACCGGCCCGAATGACAGCCTGGCCGATATCGGTTATTGCTTTCATGAAGCCTCTCAAAGAAAAAGGGGCTTCCGCCCCTCATGCTTACTCTGCATTGACGATAACTGTCGCCGCGCCAGACGTCAGGCTGCCAGCGGTGGTCGAAGTGATCTGACAGGTATAAGCCCCGGCATCATCTTCTGTAACGCTCGCTTTGGTGTAAGTGGAAGATGTGGCGCCGCTGATATCTTCGCCATCATGCTTCCACTGGTAAGCCAGCGCCGAACCATCAGAAACCGTTGCGGATACTGACAGATTCAGCGCATCACCAACGGTAAGCGTACGATTCTGCGGTTGAGCGGTGATAGTAATGACCGCACCAACGTCGCGCACGTCCACGCTACCAGCACTGGATGCCTCAATAGACCAGGTGGCAACGTCATCGTGCGGCGCTTCATCCTGCCATGAGGTCACCATGAACGGCCCTTCGGTAATATCGTTTGGAGAGATGATCTTCAGCCAGACATACGGCTGGTTACTGGTCTCTGCGGGTGGATTGTAGACGTGGCGTTTAAGCGCGTTCTGCGCATAAACATCCTCTTTGCGGGTAACGCCGTCACCTGAGAACGAAATGTTCTTGTAAGTAACGAGGTTTTCCTGCGTGAATGCAGCGCTCATATCGGCAGTTGCATCAGCGGTTTCCCATTCTGCGCCTGTCGTTTTGCCTCGCATCATGCCAAGGCGTGTATAGTCGCCGTTTGAGGGTTGGACTTCCGGGCAGGAAATCGCGTAATAAACAACGACGTCACGCCCTGTGAATGCACCAGCTTCACATGCCATGTTTGTATCTCCGTTTTATCGGGAAATGATGGTTTGAAAGGAAATATCGAAGAGGTAACGACCTTCTTCTGTTTTGATGGCGGTGATGCCGCCGATTGGCTGCATCGAGATGATGCACTCAGTTTTGTAGTCGTCGATCATCGCCTGGCGGATAGCGTCGGCGCGGTCTTCAACCTGGTTAATATTGCTGTCGTTCTGACCTGACAGGAGGAGGATGCGGAAATAATCGCGGGTTATCGCCTCTTCTGGCTTGCCGCCGCCGTTCTGCTGAATGACAAGGTATCTTTCCCCCTCGGTATTCTCCAGCTCGTTCCAGAAGCGCTTCTGGACGCGATAGCCCGCATCAAACCTGTGAGACTGCAACCACGCCCTCAGCGCGTCATACACCTCGCTACGCGTCATACTTTGTACCCTTGCTTGATGATGGCCTTTATCTCGTTCAGACCGTCACGTTCAAATCCTTTAGTCAGAAATTCTGGTTCAGCATCCGGATCCCAATAGTTACCTTTTCCTGTGCCGCCACCGAATTCTTTTCCAGCGCGAGTTCTGCCGAAGTGTTCACGCGGCTGGCCTTTTAGCTTCCCGGACATGCCATGAACGGCGGCAGCGTATGCAGCCGTGTACCCGACCTTTCCCTGCATCCCACCAGGCATTGGTTCAAGCTTTCTGTACTGGCTGTTGATAAGAGTGGATGTGTCAATGGGAGTAAGTAGCGCGGCGTGAGACGATCCGACAATCATGACCTCAGTCAGCACTCTTTCTGTGCGTGGCCCGGCAATTTCTGCCAGCACCTTGCGGGTGTTCATCTGAACACGCTTGATACCTTTAACGGGCATACCACCACCTGATTATTTGAATAAACGCAGCGTGGCAAGCGAAACCTAGAGCAAAACAAGCTAATCCAAGCGAAAACATAAATCACCTCACGTCATAATTTTGTAGTCCGGTTCCTCGCCAAATGGTGACATATCCCATTCGGTCACCGCTTTGATGACATTGGCGCCAGCCTTCAGCGGATCGGCCTGAGTTGTTGTGTCACCTCTGGCAATGTACCAGTCGCGCTTCGGCATGGTGGCATCAACGCCGTTACGCTTAAGCTCCGTGAAGAAAATCAGATTCGTGGTGAACTCTTTCCCACTGGCATCTACCGCAACTTCATTGTTTGCCGTCCAGGTGCAGTCAATCAGGTAGGGAGTTCCGTTTGTCCAGGCACTGTTCCAGTCGTCGTAGACGCGCGGGTAGATGGTCGCAACGTTGGTGTAACTCCAGCGTGCTGTTTCAGACATTGCCATCCTCCCACCGGATCACCTCCGGTTTCTCCGCTGCAACCTTCCGGCACAACAGATACCAGTCACCGTTACTTTTGACATAGCCGGTAACGCGCTTACCACTATCGGTCATTACCCATACTTTGACGAACGGCTCAGGCAATCGCTGCTTAACCGATACCCATGCCATTACTTGCTCCCGCACATGCAGCCACCTCGGCCAATCCAGATACCCGCAAACGCTGTATTTGTCGGGTCTGGAGGGATGAGGTCATTAGCGCAACCGTATTTGTCAGCGCCACGAAGCAACGCCAGCGCCCCTTTCCAGCGGTCAGTGAACGACTGATACCGGAACGATCGAGACGCTCCGCTTGGCGCCGTCTGACTGGAGATGTATTTATCCCCCTGCCCTAGCCCCATAAGCGCCAGCAGATAGAGCTGAATCAGCAGCGCTGTTGATGCCGGATAATGCGCACCGAGACATTCCTGAATGCTGTTGGCCTGGTCTACGAGAGCCTGAAGAACAAAATCGGGAATGGTAATTCCCTGGCTCTCCAGATACTCCTTCGCCTGTTCGAGAGTTACCATTATCGACTCCGTGAAACACCCCGCCGGAGCGGGGCATAAAAAAACCGCCTTAGCGGCGGCTGTTATTCAGCAGGGAAAAGCTTTTCGAGTTCGCCATCTGGCAATAGCTCACTGAGCTTTTCAGCTCCCAGATTGCCTTTAAACTCAATGCCCAGTTCCGTCAGACGTGCCGCGACAATCTCTTTGCGAGATTTTGCATCTGTTCCAGCATCTGGTGTCGCTGGGCTTAGCTCGCCGCCAGCCTCGCCACGCATCAGGCGAACGTTCGACTTAAGTGCCGGGTGAAGCTCTTTTAACTCCACCACATCACCAATTTTCACGCCGAACCACGGGCGCACAACTTCGTATTTAGCCACAATTAATCCTTACGCCAGCACAGCGCCGTAGACAACACCAGAAAGGCCTTGCTCGTCAGCGGTAATTTGCAGACCTTCAGCAGACATAATCTGGAAGTTGTAGTTAACGTTAGGCAGTGGACGCGGCAGAGGAACAACACCAACAGCCATGCCAACCAGCGGTGAAATAACATCCTGACGGCGAACATAGGCGATGAACTCGTTACCACTCAGCGCGAAGGTAGAACGGATTTCACGTACCGGTGCAAATGGGAGCACGGCATTCAGCACATTGCCGCTAACTACGCCATTAACTACATACGGTTGAGCCAGGTTAGCCCAGATTTCCGGCGATACCCACATCACATCGTAT
>NZ_JAPPSU010000022.1:0-26506 GCF_026719175.1 Citrobacter sp. R4 | reverse complement strand
ATTAAACTTCGTAATGAATTACGTGTTCACTCAGAGACTTGGTATTCATTTTTCGTCTTGCGACGTTAAGAATCCATGTCACTTTGAGTGCCCACACAGATTGTCTGATAAATTGTTAAAGAGCAGTTGCGACGCGCTTCAGCGCTCTGTCGCGAGGTGGCGTATATTACGCTTTCCTCTTTCAGAGTCAACCCTGAATTTCAGGATTTTTCTCTTCGTTGTGACGACCATCTTGTGAAGCGTTTCACTTTGTCGTCTCAACGGAGGCGCATTATAGGGATCCCAATTTTTTGCACAAGCCTTTTTTCGATCTTTTTTTCCATTTGCTGCTTTTTCACTCCTTTCGTTTCATTCCTGCGCAATGTGACGCTTTTTTGATAGCTAAATCACTTGCACAAGGCCAGAAATGCAACCAAAGTCATCATTACTGTTCTCTTTATCTGAGGTAAACATGTCTGACGTATTACGCCCTTATAAGGATCTTTTTCCGCAGATCGGACAACGCGTGATGCTCGATCGCAGCAGCGTTATCATTGGCGATGTTCGTCTGGCAGACGATGTCGGGATCTGGCCGCTTGTCGCGATCCGTGGCGATGTAAATTACGTTGAGATTGGCGCACGCACCAATATTCAGGATGGCAGCGTCTTACACGTCACTCACAAATCGCCTTCCAACCCTGAAGGTAATCCACTGATCGTGGGCGAAGATGTCACTGTTGGACATAAAGTAATGCTCCACGGCTGCATTATTGGCAACCGCGTCCTGGTCGGAATGGGCTCGATTCTGTTAGATGGCGCGATCATTGAAGATGACGTGATGATTGGCGCCGGTAGTCTGGTGCCGCAAAACAAACGTCTGCAAAGCGGCTATCTGTATCTGGGAAGCCCGGTTAAACAGATCCGGCCTCTAACGGAAGATGAGAAAACGGCGTTGCGATATTCCGCCAACAACTACGTGAAATGGAAAGACGAGTATCTGACTCAGGACAGCCAGATCCATCCCTGATCGTCTTCCTGCTGGGACTGGATCAAGGCTTCAGCCTCTTCTTCCAGATCCCAGCGGTGCTCACAAAAGTGAGCCAGCCATTCCTCCGCCGTTTCGCCACCAAAGCGTTTCGCCAGCGATTCCCCCTTTATGGCACACATTAACTGCATGCCATTCACCAGCGCCGGGAAGCAAACAGCGCATTCATCCACACGCCATTCCTCTCTGTCAGGAAACAGAATCGCCTGGTTCATGCAGACAACTCCTGCTTGAGGCGCGCAATCACCGGTTCGATTTCGGGTAAAATACCATGCCAGAGCAAAAACGCATGAGCAGCCTGTCCCACCAGCATTCCCAGGCCATCGGCGACGCGCTTCGCGCCATGTTGTTCACACCACAAGAGAAAAGGCGTCCGTCCCTGCTGGTAAAGCATGTCGTAACAACAGACCGAGGGATAAATCAGCGACGCAGGGATCGCCGGGATCTCACCATTGAGTCCGCTGGATGTGGCATTGATGATCACATCAAAGTGATGGTCTGCCAGTTCATCCATGCCCAGCGCCTGCACACTACCGGTATGCGCAAAGACCTTCGCCAGTTCCTGAGCCCGGGATGCCGTTCGGTTGACAATGGTCACGCCACAATCCAGAGAAAGTAACGGTAACAGAACCCCACGCGCTGCCCCGCCAGCGCCGATCAGCAAAATTCGCTGCCCCGGTTGAATAAAGGATAAACGTTCAAGATCGCTTAACAAACCGATACCGTCAGTGTTATCTCCGAGTAGACGACCATCCTCAAGTCGTTTGATCGTATTCACTGCGCCAGCCAGCGCCGCACGCTCCGTCAATTCATCCGCACGGGCAAAAGCCTCTTCTTTAAAAGGCACCGTGACGTTCGCCCCTTTGCCTCCCCCGGCAAAAAAAGCGTTTAACGTGTTAACAAAGTCATCCACGGGCGCCAGTACGCGACCATACGGGTGATCGATTTGCAACTGCTGCGCAAATTGCTGATGAATAAACGGTGACTTACTGTGTGCTATCGGATGGCCGAAAACAGCATAGGTTTCCATTCTCTTACCCCTGTCGAAACAGTTCGCCCGTTAATGCATCGCGAATTTCAGAAGGATTCAAACGACCGCCCGTTTCGCCTTCCACAATCGGGAAGTCGTCGCCGAATTGCGCCCGCACATCTTCCGTTGTGCGACACGGCGGCAGTCCACTCAGGTTGGCGCTGGTTGATACCAGCGGTTTGCCATACGCCTTACACAGGGCGACCACCAGCGGATGATCTGTCACACGTACCGCCAGTGAATTGAAGCGACCTGTTAGCCAGCGTGGCGTGCTCTCAGGCGCAGGGAAAACAAAGGTTACCGGCCCTGGCCAACATGCAAATACAGCTTCACGCTGTGCTTCGGTGAGCATACTGTCGTCAATATATGGTCTGAGTTGTTCAAAATTTGCGGCGATCAAAATCAGCCCTTTGTCTACCGGGCGTTGTTTGAGCGCCAGCAGACGATTTACAGCCGTTTCGCTGTCGGGATCGCACCCGACACCAAATACAGCTTCCGTTGGATAGGCGATGACATTTTTATTATTAAGTTCCTCTACCGCTGCGGCGATAGAGTCTGTTGGCAGGTTATTATTCACTTTTTTGTTCCGCCGAAACCGGCTTTCCACATTGTTTACTGGCGCAGAAGTGCTTAACACCTTGCGCGGTTTTCTTTTCGATAAGGAGCGGATAGTGACACTCAGGGCACTCTCCAGCTATCGGTTTGGCGTTAATGACAAACTGGCATTCCGGATAGCGATCGCAGGAATGAAAGGTTTTGCCATAACGGGAACGCCGCTGAACCAGGTGACCAGTCAGGCATTGAGGGCAGGTTATTGCGGTTTCGTCTGGCTTATCAATCATCTCGGTATGATCACATTCCGGATAATTGCTGCAGCCGATAAACATACCAAATCGCCCCTGTCGTAGCACCAGCTCGGCGCCGCAATCGGGGCAGAATTTCCCCTCCAGAACTTTGACAATATGTCCGTCCGCCGTGGATTTCAGCGGACGAATATAGTCGCATTCCGGATAGTGAGAGCATCCGAGAAACGGACCGTGTTTCCCGGAGCGAATAACCAGTTCAGCCCCACACTGTGGGCAGGGCTCATTTTTACGCACCGCAAACAGTGCTGATTTAGCCATAACAACTCATGCTGGATTAAGATTGATTAATGCAGCATACCTTCATTCACTTCAAAGAGTAATTCTTCCATTTGCTGGTAGGCATTTTCACATCCTGGAATGTTAAACAGCACCATTAATATGACCCATTTCAGATCTTCCAGGTCGAATTCTGCGGTATCCAGCGCGAGTACGCGTTCAATCACCATTTCTCGCGTTTCGAGGTTTAGCACCTGAATCTGCTCGAGGAATAACAAAAATCCCCGGCAGCTGGCATCCAGACGATCGCACTCTTCTGGAGTATAAATACGAACAGAGAGAGGATCGGAAGCAAGCTGCATTGGCTCAGCAAGCCCTTCCTGATAGTCAGCCAGCTTTTCCAGCCACAGGAGTGCATTGTAGATGTCTTCACGATCAAAACCGGCGTCGGTAAGATCCCGTTCAAGTTTGTCCTGATCCACACGTAATTCCGCTTCGTTGTGGATATACGTTTCAAACAAATACATTAGTACGTCGAACATGGCATGCCCTCCTCAATCGGACATAGCCGCCGGGTACAGCTGCGATCCATCCTGCTAACTCCAGTTCGAGTAGCTGAGCCACTACCGCTGGCACAGGTTGGCCGGCACGTTCAGCGACGACGTCAACAGGTGTTACCTCATCTCCTACGTTAGCCAGGAGCTCGGGAAATGGCAATGCCGCAGCTTCGCGATCTGGTGAATAAAGTGAATTTTCAGGCTCATCTGGCAGCCAATGTAAGCCATACTGCAAATTTTCCACGATTTCCTCTGGCGAAGTCACAAGTGTGGCGCCCTGCTTCACGAGCCAATGCGGCCCTTCGCTTCCCGGGTTCCCTATTGGCCCCGGTAAAGCAAACACTTCCCTGCCTTGCTCTATCGCGCAGCGTGCAGTCACCAGAGATCCGCTGCGCTGCGCTGCCTCTACCACCAGCACGCCTTTGCTCAGGCTGCTGATGATACGGTTTCGTCGGGGAAAATTGCGCGGGAGCGGGTGCATTGCCAGCGGAAATTCGGATACCAGCGCCCCGCCCGCGTCGAGCAATCGCTCTGCCAGATAGCCATGACTACGTGGATAGATAACCTCGAGACCGCTGCCCAACACAGCGATACTTTTACCTTGTGCCTGGATTGCCGCAGTATGCGCTATTCCATCAATGCCGCGCGCCAGTCCGCTGGTGATTGTAATTCCCCAACCTGCGAGCTTTTCGCAGAACATCCGCCCCCACCGTTCTCCGTACCAGGAAGGCGTACGGCTTCCCACCACCGCCAGCTGTACGTCATGAAGACAGGCGAGGCTTCCGGAAACAAACAGGGCGCCAGGATAATCGTCAATAGCACGAAGTTGGGTTGGATAATGATCATCATCCGCCAGTAATAAATAATGATGAGGCGCCTCAAGCCAAAGCAGCGTTTTCTCCCGTTCTTCATCCGAAAGCGAGAAAAAGCGTTTAATCCAGGAGGGCGAAAACCCCGCGTTGCGAAGCACCGCGGCATCAATATGTGGCTGTGCGATAAGCCAGTGTGCGATGCGCAGCATCTCGTCGCCGCACAATTCACTCACCCGCATCAAACGTAGCCAAATCTCTGTACGGTTCATCCTTGTCCCCCTGCCACAGGCAGTCTCAGCAATCTTTGCGATTGGTCACTGATGCTGTCAATCAGAGGGGGATTTGTCTAGAATAGAGGTAATAATCTTTTCAACTCCTGAACACAACTCTGGATAACTATGTCAGTTTTGCAAGTGTTACATATTCCGGACGAGCGCCTTCGCAAAGTCGCAAAACCGGTTGAAGAAGTGAATGCAGACATTCAGCGTATCGTCGATGATATGTTCGAGACGATGTACGCAGAAGAAGGTATTGGCCTGGCAGCGACGCAGGTTGATATTCATCAGCGGATAATCGTGATTGACGTCTCTGAAAACCGCGACGAGCGCCTGGTGCTCATTAACCCGGAACTGCTGGAAAAAGAAGGCGAGACCGGTATCGAAGAAGGGTGCCTGTCGATTCCGGAACAGCGCGCTTTGGTGCCACGAGCGGAAAAAGTGAAAATTCGCGCGCTCGATCGCGAGGGTAAACCATTTGAGCTGGAAGCCGACGGCCTGCTGGCTATTTGTATCCAACACGAAATGGATCATTTAGTCGGTAAATTGTTTATCGATTATTTGTCGCCGCTGAAGCAGCAACGTATTCGTCAGAAAGTTGAAAAACTCGACCGCCTGAACGCACGAGCTTAAGGACAAGAATCAACGTGTCAGACTCACTACGTATTATTTTTGCGGGTACACCTGACTTTGCAGCGCGTCATCTTGACGCGCTGTTGTCTTCTGGACACAACGTTGTCGGCGTGTTTACCCAGCCCGACCGCCCGGCAGGCCGCGGCAAGAAACTCATGCCCAGCCCGGTAAAAGTGCTGGCGGAAGAAAAAGGCATTCCCGTATTCCAACCCGCCTCATTACGCCCGCAGGAAAACCAGCACCTGGTTGCCGATCTGCACGCAGACGTTATGGTTGTCGTAGCGTATGGTCTGATTCTTCCCAAAGCGGTGCTGGATATGCCGCGGCTCGGTTGCATTAACGTCCACGGTTCCTTGCTCCCACGCTGGCGTGGCGCGGCGCCGATTCAACGTTCGCTTTGGGCTGGCGATGCCGAAACAGGCGTAACCATTATGCAGATGGACGTTGGTCTGGATACGGGCGATATGCTCTACAAGCTCGCTTGTCCGATTACCGCAGAAGATACCAGCGGTACGCTGTACGACAAGCTGGCAGAGTTGGGCCCGCAGGGTTTGATCGAAACGCTGAAACAATTAGCCGAAGGGCGGACAAAACCAGAAGCTCAAGATGATGCGCTGGTTACCCACGCTGAGAAACTCAGCAAAGAAGAAGCCCGAATTGACTGGTCGCTTTCCGCAGCGCAACTGGAACGCTGCATTCGCGCGTTCAACCCTTGGCCGATGAGCTGGCTGGAAATTGACGGTCAGCCGGTGAAAGTCTGGCAGGCGTCCGTTGTGGCTGCTGCCACCCAGGCTCAGCCCGGGACTATTCTGGACGCGACAAAACACGGCATTCAGGTTGCCACAGGCGACGGCATTTTAAATTTGCTCTCGTTGCAGCCCGCCGGAAAAAAAGCCATGAGCGCGCAGGATCTTTTAAATTCACGTCGGGAATGGTTCATTCCTGGCAACCGTCTGGCCTGACGGTCACTTCTTACTCCGCCCGGTGTCGCCGGGCATTTTTATTTTTGCGGTTATGAATAAGAAACTCAACTTACGCAGTATGGCGGCGCAAGCCATTGAACAGGTCGTCGAGCAAGGACAATCATTGAGCAATGTTCTGCCGCCGATGCAACAAAAGGTTTCCGACAAAGATAAGGCACTGCTGCAGGAGTTGTGCTTTGGGGTGCTGCGCACGCTGTCACAACTGGAGTGGCTGATCAGCAAGCTCATGTCTCGCCCAATGACGGGCAAGCAACGTACCGTGCATTACCTGATTATGGTCGGATTCTACCAACTGCTGCATACGCGCATTCCCCCTCACGCTGCGCTGGCCGAAACGGTCGAGGGCGCAGTCGCCATCAAGCGCCCTCAACTGAAAGGCCTTATCAACGGCGTGTTACGTCAGTTCCAGCGTAAGCAGGATGAGCTGCTGGCGGAATTTTCTAACACTGAAGCGCGTTTTTTGCATCCTTCCTGGCTGCTTAAGCGCCTGCAAAAAGCCTGGCCGGAACGATGGGAAGCTCTTGTCGAGGCCAACAACCAGCGCCCACCGATGTGGTTGCGGGTAAACCGCACGCATCATTCACGAGACGCCTGGCTGGCACGACTGGAAGAAACAGGCATGACAGGCTTCACCCACCCGGCATACCCTGACGCGGTACGCCTGGAAACGCCTTCACCAGTGCATGCGCTTCCTGGCTTCGACGAAGGCTGGGTCACCGTTCAGGACGCTTCCGCTCAGGGCTGCGTCACCTTTCTTGCGCCGCAAAACGGCGAACATATATTAGATTTATGCGCGGCGCCAGGCGGTAAAACCACGCACATCCTCGAAGCGGCCCCCGAAGCCGATGTTCTGGCCGTGGATGTTGATGAACAGCGGCTCTCTCGCGTTTATGACAACCTTAAACGTCTCGGGATGAAAGCGACCGTTAAGCAAGGCGACGGACGTTATCCGGCGCAGTGGTGCGGCAAGCAGCAGTTTGATCGTATTTTACTGGACGCTCCCTGCTCTGCCACTGGCGTTATCCGTCGCCATCCAGACATAAAATGGCTGCGTCGGGATCGGGACATTGCCGAACTGGCGAAGTTACAGGCAGAAATACTGGATGCCATCTGGCCGCATCTGAAATCAGGCGGGACGCTGGTGTACGCAACCTGTTCAGTACTGCCGGAAGAGAACAGTCTACAGGTTAAAGCTTTCCTGCAACGCACAGCAGACGCCATTCTCAGCGAAACCGGTACGCCTGAACAACCTGGCCGGCAAAATCTGCCTGGCGCAGAAGAAGGTGATGGCTTCTTTTACGCTAAGCTAATCAAAAAGTGATGAGATAACGGGTCACGACTGATGAAAATAATCATTCTGGGCGCAGGGCAGGTTGGCGGCACACTGGCAGAAAACCTGGTTGGCGAAAACAACGATATCACCGTGGTCGATACTAACGGTGAGCGTCTGCGAAGCTTACAGGATAAGTTCGATTTGCGCGTGGTGCAGGGCCACGGTTCACATCCTCGCGTTCTGCGTGAGGCCGGGGCTGACGATGCCGATATGCTGGTAGCTGTAACCAGTTCCGATGAAACAAACATGGTCGCCTGCCAGGTGGCCTATTCTTTATTCAACACACCGAATCGTATCGCGCGTATACGCTCTCCAGACTACGTTCGCGATGCAGATAAACTGTTTCATTCTGAGGCCGTACCTATCGATCATCTCATTGCCCCGGAGCAACTGGTTATCGATAGCATTTACCGGCTGATCGAATATCCCGGCGCACTGCAGGTGGTTAACTTTGCGGAAGGCAAGGTCAGCCTGGCTGTCGTTAAGGCTTACTACGGCGGTCCGCTGATCGGGAATGCCCTGTCAACCATGCGTGAGCACATGCCGCATATTGATACGCGAGTCGCGGCTATTTTTCGTCACGATCGTCCTATCCGCCCACAGGGATCAACCATTGTCGAAGCCGGGGATGAAGTCTTCTTCATTGCGGCTTCTCAGCATATCCGCGCGGTAATGAGCGAGTTGCAGCGGCTGGAAAAACCGTACAAACGCATCATGCTGGTTGGCGGCGGTAATATCGGCGCAGGTCTGGCGCGTCGCCTGGAAAAAGATTACAGCGTGAAGCTGATCGAACGCGATCAGCAACGGGCGGCAGAGTTGGCTGAAAAACTGCAAAATACGATCGTCTTTTTTGGCGATGCGTCAGATCAGGAGTTGTTAACCGAAGAACATATTGATCAGGTCGATCTCTTTATTGCGGTGACCAACGACGATGAAGCGAATATCATGTCGGCAATGTTGGCTAAACGGATGGGCGCAAAAAAGGTGATGGTGCTGATCCAGCGCCGCGCTTATGTCGACCTCGTTCAGGGGAGCGTCATAGATATCGCCATATCACCGCAGCAGGCAACGATATCAGCGTTGCTCAGCCACGTCCGTAAAGCGGATATTGTAGGCGTTTCCTCTTTACGCCGTGGCGTGGCGGAAGCCATTGAAGCTGTGGCGCACGGGGATGAGAGCACCTCCCGCGTGGTGGGCCGGGTTATTGATGAAATCAAACTGCCGCCAGGAACAATTATTGGCGCCGTGGTACGTGGCAATGACGTCATGATTGCGAATGACAATTTGCGCATCGAGCAAGGCGATCATGTCATTATGTTTTTGACCGACAAAAAGTTTATTACTGACGTCGAACGCTTATTCCAGCCAAGCCCTTTCTTCCTGTAACTGAGAAGGGTGCATTATTAGCACCCTTTTTAATCCACTGATTTGACAAGGTTAATTCGAACATTTATCTCATGACATAAATGGAAATTGCCTTAACATTTGTTAAACTTATTATCGTCAGCTGCTTGGGAGAATAAAAATGAGCATTATTAAAGAGTTTCGCGAATTCGCGATGCGCGGGAATGTTGTCGATTTGGCAGTGGGTGTCATTATTGGTGCGGCGTTCGGTAAGATTGTTTCATCACTGGTTGCCGATATCATCATGCCACCGCTGGGATTATTAATTGGCGGGATCGATTTCAAACAGTTTGCCTTTACGCTACGTGAGGCGCAGGGCGACATCCCGGCTGTTGTGATGCATTACGGTGTGTTTATTCAGAACATCTTTGATTTCGTGATTGTCGCGTTTGCTATCTTCATGGCGATCAAGTTGATTAACAAACTCAACCGTAAGAAAAAAGAAGAGCCGGCGGCGCCACCCGCTCCGACAAAAGAAGAAGTGCTACTCACTGAAATACGTGACCTGCTCAAAGAACAAAATAACCGTTCTTAACTACTCGCTAAAAGCAGAAGGCCAGTGGTAAAAAAGTGATTCACTTTCTTGCCACTGGCCTCCCAGTTCCCGCGATTGCCGTGTTTTCCTTTACGTAAATAACTGCCTTTCCCTTTCTTGTTCTTTTCCACGCGTTGCCTGAAAAGTGGGTCATGCAGTAGTGCCTCTATGGCGTTGTCTTTGATCTGCCCTTTCGTATGTTGATAACGGCTCATAATTACTCCAGTTGTAGGATTTAACGGCGCGAGTGTAATCCTGATGGTTGACTAAATCAACAGCCTGACTTTATTCCACTGGCGCCTTGCTCCAGGGCCTCGAGAATCGAACAGTAAACGCTACTGTGCGCCGTACCACAACAGGCGTCATTCAGTCGTTGCAGGGAACGCTGCATTGTTTGCAGTTCCGCTATTCTTGCTTCAACTTCTTTCAGCCTCTCCTGCACGATCCCTTTTGATTCCTGGCAGGTATGATGCTCGGGATCGATACGGATCGACAGCAGTTCGCGGATCGACTCGAGTGTAAAACCAAGCTGTCGCGCGTAGCGGATAAATTTCAGGCGTTGAAGATCGTTTTCGGTATACAAGCGAAACCCACCTTCAGTACGGACTTCATGTTCCATCATCTGCTGCTTCTCATAATAGCGGATGGTGTCCGGCGTAACCTCGGCCAGCTTTGCTAACTCTCCAATACGATACATCTCTTCTCCTTTAACGCTCACTGATTTTATGCGACAGCTTTTTGGCATATTCACCGCGAAGAAATTCCGTACTCACCCCGGCCTGTCTGAGCTTGAGCTCCAGTAATGACAAACGACGACTGACTTCCTGATACTGAGGATCATCCTGTCGAATCCCGTTTAGCAAATCCAGCAGCGCAATCGCTTCTTTACGCTGTTCCAGTTCAGGGGGAAGACAGCCTGCATTTTTCAGTAAGCGATAGCCAGCGCGTAGTTCAGCAGGAACATGCGAGTCGTCATCCAGAATGAGCGGCTCTCCGCGTCCGGGCAGATGGTCAAATTCGCCTTTACTCTGCGCTTCAAGGATATGGCGCTCCGCCCACTGGTCCAGTAACCACATACAACGCTCCAGGGGATGAACAAAAAGAATACAAATTATTGTAGATAAGTGGGGATGCTGCGGATATAAAAAAACCCGCCGGAGCGGGTTTTTTTACGTTACTACAGATTACTCTGCAGCAGCTTCTGCTTTCGACTCAGAGCGATCAACCAGCTCGATGTAAGCCATCGGCGCGTTGTCGCCTGCACGGAAGCCACACTTCAGAATGCGAGTGTAACCACCGGCGCGGCTCGCGAAACGCGGGCCCAGCTCGTTAAACAGTTTTGCCACGATCTCGTTATCACGAGTGCGGGCGAATGCCAGACGACGATTAGCTACGCTATCAGTCTTGGCAAGAGTAATCAGCGGCTCAACTACGCGGCGCAGCTCTTTCGCTTTAGGCAGGGTCGTCTTGATGATTTCATGACGAACCAGTGAACCTGCCATATTGCGGAACATAGCCTGGCGATGGCTGCTGTTGCGGTTCAGTTGACGACCACTCTTACGATGGCGCATGACCTTATCCTTCTCAGTAAAACCTTAACCTGCGATCCGGTTACTCGTCAGCGATGCTTGCCGGTGGCCAGTTTTCCAGGCGCATACCCAGAGACAGACCACGGGAAGCCAGCACGTCTTTAATCTCAGTAAGAGATTTTTTACCAAGGTTAGGCGTCTTAAGAAGCTCAACCTCAGTACGCTGTACCAGATCACCGATATAGTGGATAGCTTCTGCTTTGAGGCAGTTAGCAGAGCGGACAGTCAATTCCAGATCGTCAACAGGGCGCAGCAGGATCGGATCGAATTCTGGTTTCTCTTCTTTCACTTCCGGCTGACGTACATCACGTAAGTCAACGAAAGCTTCCAGTTGTTCAGCCAGAATGGTCGCCGCACGACGAATCGCCTCTTCAGGATCGATTGTGCCGTTGGTTTCCATTTCGATGACCAGCTTGTCCAGGTCGGTACGCTGTTCTACACGCGCTGCTTCAACATTGTAGGCGATACGCTCTACAGGGCTATAGCATGCGTCGACCAGCAGACGGCCGATTGGGCGCTCATCTTCTTCCGAATGAATTCGGGTAGAAGCCGGCACATAACCACGACCGCGCTGAACTTTGATACGCATGCTAATAGACGCGTTCTCATCGGTCAGGTGGCAGATCACGTGCTGCGGCTTGACGATTTCGACATCACCGTCGTGGGTAATGTCGGCTGCAGTCACAGGGCCAATGCCAGATTTATTCAAGGTAAGAATAACTTCATCTTTACCCTGAACTCTCACCGCCAGCCCTTTCAGGTTGAGCAGGATTTCCAGGATGTCTTCCTGAACGCCTTCTTTGGTGCTGTACTCATGTAGTACACCATCAATCTCAACCTCGGTCACCGCGCAACCCGGCATCGATGAGAGCAGAATACGGCGCAGTGCGTTACCTAAAGTATGGCCAAAGCCACGCTCTAAAGGCTCAAGGGTCACCTTGGCGTGCGTCGAACTCACTTGCTCGATATCTACCAGGCGCGGTTTTAGAAACTCTGTCACAGAACCCTGCATTGTGTCCTCTCTTTGGTACTAAGCTTTACTTGGAGTAAAGCTCGACGATCAGGTGTTCGTTAATGTCCGCAGACAGATCAGAACGCTCAGGCTTACGCTTGTACGTACCTTCCATCTTGCCAGCATCAACTTCCAGCCAGGTTGGCTTTTCACGCTGCTCAGCCAGCTCCAGAGCGGCTTTCACGCGAGACTGCTTCTTCGCTTTCTCACGAATGCTAACAACGTCATTCGGACTAACCTGATAAGAAGCGATGTTAACAACACGACCGTTTACCATAACAGCTTTATGGCTAACCAGCTGACGTGCTTCTGCACGAGTGGCGCCGAAGCCCATACGGTATACAACGTTGTCCAGACGACCTTCCAGCAGAGCCAACAGGTTTTCACCGGTGTTGCCTTTCAGACGTGCTGCTTCTTTGTAGTAGTTACGGAACTGACGCTCCAGCACACCGTAGATACGGCGAACTTTTTGCTTTTCACGCAACTGCACACCATAGTCAGACAGACGCGGTTTACGCGCACCGTGCTGGCCAGGAGCTTGTTCAATTTTACACTTGGTATCGATCGCGCGAACGCCGGACTTAAGGAATAAGTCGGTGCCCTCACGACGGCTCAGCTTGAGCTTAGGACCCAAATATCTTGCCATTTTCTTTCTCCAACAAACCTGGAAAACGAAGCGTTATACGCGACGTTTTTTCGGCGGACGACAACCGTTATGAGGGATCGGAGTCACATCAGTAATATTAGTGATGCGGAAACCAGCGGCGTTCAGAGCACGAATAGTAGATTCGCGGCCTGGACCCGGACCTTTAACCATAACTTCCAGATTCTTGATGCCGTATTCTTTAACGGCGTCAGCGCAACGCTCTGCTGCAACCTGAGCTGCGAACGGAGTGGATTTGCGAGAACCACGGAAACCGGAACCACCGGCTGTTGCCCAACCCAGCGCGTTACCCTGACGATCGGTAATAGTCACGATGGTGTTGTTGAAAGAAGCATGGATATGAGCCACGCCGTCAGAGACTTGTTTTCTTACACGTTTACGTGCACGAATTGGTGCCTTTGCCATTATTCAATCACCCCGATTATTTCTTGATCGGTTTGCGCGGACCCTTACGGGTACGTGCGTTGGTCTTGGTACGCTGACCGCGAACCGGGAGACCACGACGATGACGCAAACCGCGATAGCAACCAAGATCCATCAGGCGCTTGATGCTCATGCTGATTTCACGGCGCAGATCACCTTCAACGACAAATTTGGCAACTTCGTCACGCAGCGTGTCGATTTGTCCTTCAGACAGCTCACTGATCTTAACATTTTCAGCGATACCCGCTGCAGCCAGGATGGCTTTAGAACGGGTCTTACCGATGCCGTAGATCGACGTTAATGCGATCACAGCATGTTTCTGATCAGGAATGTTAATGCCTGCTATACGGGCCACTATGCACTCCTACTATTTAATATGTACGCACCATGCTGAAAAGCCCGTTTTCAGGATACTCAAATGGAAACGTACAGACATACAAAAGATTGGCTGGCTAATCTAGCCAGCTCAACCCAACTTTGCAAGAAAAATATGCGAATAAATCAGCCTTGGCGCTGTTTATGCTTCGGCTCGGCACTGCAAATCACACGGATGACACCATCACGCTTAACGATTTTGCAGTTACGGCATAATTTCTTGACGGAAGCACGAACTTTCATTTTTACTCTCCGTAACTTCTCGGGCGACCAATTAACGGCCGTAGCCTTTCAGGTTCGCCTTCTTCAATGCAGACTCATACTGACTGGACATCATCAGAGTTTGCACTTGAGCCATAAAGTCCATAATCACGACAACAACGATAAGCAGTGAGGTCCCACCGAAGTAGAACGGTACTTTCATTGCATCACGCATGAACTCCGGGATCAGGCAGATAAAGGTAATATAAAGCGCACCGACCAGAGTCAGGCGGGTCATTACTTTATCGATATACTTCGCCGTTTGCTCTCCCGGACGAATTCCTGGTACAAATGCACCGGACTTCTTCAGGTTATCTGCTGTTTCACGCGGGTTGAAGACCAACGCCGTGTAGAAGAAACAGAAGAAGATGATTGCAGACGCATAGAGTAACACATAAAGCGGTTGCCCAGGCTGCAAATACAGCGAAATTGTTGTCAGCCAGTTCCAACCAGTACCGCCCCCGAACCATGACGCGATGGTTGCCGGGAACAGAATAATACTGGAAGCGAAGATAGCCGGGATAACCCCCGCCATATTCACTTTCAGCGGTAAATGTGTGCTCTGTGCAGCATAGACACGACGACCTTGCTGACGTTTCGCGTAGTTTACCACAATGCGGCGTTGACCACGTTCAACAAATACAACAAAGAACGTCACTGCAAATACTAATACTGCAACCAACAGCAACACGAGGAAGTGCAGGTCGCCTTGACGCGCTTGCTCGATAGTATGGGCGATGGCTGGCGGGAGACCCGCGACAATACCGGCGAAGATAATGATTGAGATACCGTTACCGATACCCCGTTCAGTAATCTGTTCGCCCAACCACATCAGGAACATGGTTCCCGTGACCAGACTTACAACAGCGGTGAAATAGAATGCAAAGCCCGGGTTCATCACCAGGCCTTGCATACCAGGCATATTCGGCAGACCGGTAGCAATACCGATCGACTGGAATATTGCCAGCACCAGAGTACCGTAACGGGTGTACTGGCTGATCTTACGACGACCAGACTCCCCTTCTTTCTTAATTTCCGCCAACGTTGGATGAACCACCGTCAGCAGCTGGATAATAATCGATGCCGAAATGTACGGCATAATACCCAGGGCAAAGATAGAAGCACGGCTGAGAGCACCACCAGAGAACATGTTGAACATCTCAATGATGGTGCCTCGCTGTTGCTCAAGCAGTTTGGCAAGTACAGCGGCATCAATACCAGGGATCGGAATAAAAGAGCCAATACGGAACACAATCAGCGCACCGATAACAAACAGCAGTCTGCGTTTCAGCTCGCCTAAGCCACCTTTGGCACTTTGAAAATCTAATCCCGGTTGTTTAGCCATCTGCTACTTATTCCTCGATTTTACCGCCAGCAGCTTCGATAGCAGCACGAGCGCCTTTAGTAACACGCAGGCCACGAACAGTTACCGGAGTAGTGACTTCACCAGACATGATCACTTTCGCGAACTCGATCTGGATACCGATAATGTTAGCCGCTTTCAGCGTGTTCAGGTCTACAACGCCGCCTTCTACTTTCGCCAGGTCAGACAGACGAACTTCGGCTGTAATCGCTGCTTTACGAGAAGTGAAGCCGAATTTCGGCAGACGACGGTACAGAGGCATCTGACCACCCTCGAAACCGCGACGTACGCCACCGCCAGAACGAGACTTCTGACCTTTGTGACCACGACCACCGGTTTTACCGAGGCCAGAACCGATACCACGACCCAGGCGTTTACCCGCCTTTTTGGAGCCTTCGGCCGGAGACAGAGTATTTAAACGCATCTCTTACTCCTCAACTTTAACCATGAAGGAAACCGCGTTGACCATACCACGAACGGCAGGAGTATCCTCACGTTCTACGGTGTGACCAATACGACGCAGACCCAGGCCAAGCAGCGTTGCCTTGTGTTTCGGCAGACGACCGATTGCACTGCGGGTTTGAGTAATTTTAATAGTCTTTGCCATGGTTTATTTCCCCAGAATTTCTTCAACGGATTTACCACGCTTGGCAGCGACCATTTCTGGAGAATTCATATTTTCCAGGCCATCAATAGTTGCACGAACCACGTTGATCGGGTTGGTGGAACCGTATGCTTTAGCCAGAACGTTATGAACCCCAGCAACTTCCAGAACGGCGCGCATTGCACCACCGGCGATAATACCGGTACCTTCGGAAGCTGGCTGCATGAATACACGAGAACCCGTGTGAACACCTTTAACCGGGTGTTGCAGGGTGCCGTTGTTCAGCGCGACGTTAATCATATTGCGACGGGCTTTTTCCATCGCTTTCTGGATCGCTGCTGGAACTTCACGCGCTTTACCGTAACCAAAACCAACGCGACCGTTACCATCGCCAACTACAGTCAGAGCTGTGAAGGAGAAAATACGACCACCTTTAACGGTTTTAGATACGCGGTTTACCGCGATCAGCTTTTCCTGCAGTTCGCCAGCTTGTTTTTCGATGTGAGCCATCTTACACCTCTACCTTAGAACTGAAGGCCAGCTTCACGGGCAGCATCTGCCAGTGCCTGGACACGACCATGATATTGGAACCCGGAACGGTCAAAGGACACATCTTTGATGCCTTTTTCCAGAGCGCGTTCAGCGACAGCTTTACCCACAGCTGCAGCCGCGTCTTTGTTACCGGTGTACTTCAGTTGTTCAGCGATAGCTTTTTCTACAGTAGAAGCAGCTACCAGAACTTCAGAACCGTTCGGTGCAATTACCTGTGCGTAAATGTGACGCGGGGTACGATGTACCACCAGGCGAGTTGCGCCCAGCTCCTGGAGCTTGCGGCGTGCGCGGGTCGCACGACGGATACGAGCAGATTTCTTATCCATAGTGTTACCTTACTTCTTCTTAGCCTCTTTGGTACGCACGACTTCGTCGGCGTAACGAACACCCTTGCCTTTATAAGGCTCAGGACGACGGTAGGCGCGCAGATCTGCTGCAACCTGGCCGATCACCTGCTTATCAGCGCCTTTCAGCACGATTTCAGTTTGAGTCGGGCACTCTGCAGTAATCCCAGCCGGCAGCTGATGGTCAACAGGGTGAGAGAAACCTAAGGACAGGTTTACTACATTCCCTTTAACCGCTGCACGATAACCTACACCAACCAGCTGCAGCTTCTTAGTGAAGCCTTCGGTAACACCGATAACCATTGAATTCAGCAGGGCACGCGCGGTACCAGCCTGAGCCCAACCGTCTACGTAACCATCACGCGGACCGAAGGTCAGTGCATTATCTGCATGTTTAACTTCAACAGCATCGTTGAGAGTACGAGTCAGCTCGCCGTTTTTACCTTTGATCGTAATAACCTGACCGTTGATTTTTACATCAACGCCGGCAGGAACAACGACCGGTGCTTTAGCAACACGAGACATTTTTTCCTCCGATTAGGCTACGTAGCAGATAATTTCGCCACCAAGACCAGCCTGGCGCGCTGCACGATCAGTCATAACACCTTTAGAGGTAGAAACAACCGCGATACCCAGACCCGCCATAACTTTCGGCAGCTCATCTTTACGTTTGTAGATGCGCAGACCTGGGCGGCTGACACGCTGAATGCTTTCTACAACAGCTTTACCCTGGAAATACTTAAGAGTCAGTTCCAGTTCCGGCTTGGTGTCGCCTTCAACTTTAAAATCTTCGATAAAACCTTCTTCCTTCAGCACGTTGGCGATTGCCACTTTCAGCTTGGAGGAAGGCATGGTGACCGCAGCTTTGTTCGCGGCCTGACCGTTACGGATACGGGTCAGCATATCCGCGATCGGATCTTGCATGCTCATCTGTCTTTACTCCCGTGATTCAATTGGTGACAATTACCAGCTAGCCTTTTTCAAGCCTGGTACTTCACCGCGCATTGCGGCTTCACGTAGCTTGATACGGCTCAACCCGAACTTGCCCACATAGCCATGTGGACGACCTGTTTGACGGCAGCGGTTACGCTGACGAGACGGGCTGGAATCACGCGGCAGAGTCTGCAGCTTAAGAACAGCGTTCCAACGATCTTCGTCGGAAGCGTTCACATCAGAGATGATCGCTTTCAGTTCAGCGCGTTTCGCGAAGTATTTATCAGCTAAAGCTACGCGTTTTACTTCGCGTGCTTTCATTGATTGCTTAGCCATTCAGTAACCCTACCTTACTTGCGGAACGGGAAGTCAAAGGCAGCCAGCAGAGCACGGCCTTCTTCGTCAGATTTCGCAGTAGTGGTAATGGTAATATCCAAACCACGAACGCGGTCGACTTTATCGTAGTCGATTTCTGGGAAGATGATCTGCTCACGGACACCCATGCTGTAGTTACCACGACCATCGAAAGACTTAGCGGACAAGCCACGGAAGTCACGGATACGCGGTACAGCAATAGTGATCAGGCGCTCAAAGAACTCCCACATGCGTTCGCCACGCAGAGTTACTTTACAGCCGATCGGATAGCCCTGACGGATTTTGAAGCCTGCAACAGATTTGCGTGCTTTGGTGATCAGCGGTTTTTGACCGGAGATTGCTGTCAGGTCAGCTGCTGCGTTATCCAGCAGTTTCTTGTCAGCGATCGCTTCACCAACACCCATGTTCAGGGTGATCTTCTCGACCCGAGGGACTTGCATGACAGAATTGTAGTTAAACTCAGTCATGAGTTTTTTAACTACTTCGTCTTTGTAGTAATCATGCAGTTTCGCCATCGTACTACTCCAAATTACTTGATAGTTTCGCTATTAGACTTGAAGAAACGGACTTTTTTACCGTCTTCGAATCTAAAGCCTACACGGTCAGCCTTGCCGGTTGCCGCATTGAAGATTGCAACGTTAGAAACCTGAATAGCAGCTTCTTTTTCAACGATGCCGCCTGGTTGGTTCAGAGCCGGAACCGGCTTCTGGTGTTTCTTAACCAGGTTGATACCTTCAACAATGACCTTGCCGGAAGACAGGACATTCTTAACTTTACCGCGCTTACCTTTATCTTTACCGGTTAACACGATAACTTCGTCATCACGACGGATTTTCGCTGCCATGATTCGCTCCTTAGAGTACTTCTGGTGCCAGAGAGATAATTTTCATGAACTTCTCGGTACGAAGCTCACGAGTTACCGGCCCAAAAATACGCGTACCGATAGGCTGCTCGCTGTTATTGTTCAGAATAACGCATGCATTACCATCGAAGCGAATGACAGAACCGTCCGGGCGACGAACACCCTTCTTGGTGCGCACCACTACCGCCTTCAGCACATCACCTTTTTTGACCTTACCACGCGGAATTGCTTCTTTGATGGTGATCTTGATGATGTCGCCTACGCCTGCGTAGCGACGGTGCGAGCCACCCAGAACCTTGATACACATTACGCGACGTGCACCGGAGTTGTCGGCGACGTTCAGCATAGTCTGTTCTTGGATCATTTTAGTGCTCCGCTAATGTCAACTACTACTGAGACCCGAAATCAGGTCGTTAAAAAAGCCCCATATCGGGGGCGCGGCATTATAACACCGCTCAAACGATATGGGTAGAAAAAATAAACGGCCCATCGCTGAGCCGTTTATTCGTTGAGAATGCGTACTGTATTACAGAACCGCTTTCTCTACAACGCGAACCAGTGTCCAGGACTTAGTCTTGGACAGCGGACGGCATTCACGGATTTCAACCTTGTCGCCGATACCGCATTCGTTGTTCTCGTCATGTACGTGCAGTTTGGTCGTACGCTTGATGAATTTACCGTAGATCGGGTGTTTCACAAAACGTTCGATAGCAACAACAATGGATTTCTCCATTTTGTCGCTAACAACGCGACCTTGCAGAGTACGGATTTTATCGGTCATTACGCACCCGCCTTCTCAGTCAGTAAAGTCTTAACGCGTGCGACATCGCGACGCACTTGCTTCAACAGGTGAGACTGTTGCAGCTGGCCACTTGCAGCCTGCATACGCAGGTTGAACTGCTCACGCAGCAGGTTCAGCAGCTCGGTGTTCAGCTCTTCAACGCTCTTCTCACGCAGCTCTTTTGCTTTCATTACATCACCGTCTTAGTTACAAAGGTGGTTTTAATCGGCAGTTTCGCTGCTGCCAGCTTGAATGCTTCACGGGCCAGCTCTTCCGGTACGCCGTCCATTTCATACAGGACTTTACCCGGCTGAATCAAGGCAACCCAATACTCCACGTTACCTTTACCTTTACCCATACGCACTGCCAGCGGCTTTTCAGTGATCGGTTTGTCCGGGAATACACGGATCCAGATCTTACCTTGACGCTTAACTGCACGGGTCATAGCACGACGTGCTGCTTCGATCTGACGGGCAGTCAGACGACCACGGCCAACAGCTTTCAGACCGAAGCTGCCGAAGCTAACATCCGCGCCTGCAGCCAGACCGCGGTTACGGCCTTTGTGCATCTTACGGAATTTTGTACGCTTTGGTTGTAACATCAGCGACGCTCCTTATTTACGGCCTTTACGCTGCTGCTTTTTAGGTTGCGCAGCCGGTTTTTCCGGTTGTTCAACAGCAGCCATACCACCCAGGATCTCGCCTTTGAAGATCCATACCTTAACGCCGATTACACCGTAAGTGGTGTGCGCTTCAGAGGTGTTGTAGTCGATGTCAGCACGCAGAGTGTGCAGCGGTACGCGACCTTCACGGTACCATTCGGTACGTGCGATTTCCGCGCCGCCCAGACGGCCGCTAACTTCAACTTTGATACCTTTAGCGCCCAGACGCATTGCGTTCTGTACAGCACGCTTCATCGCACGGCGGAACATAACACGACGTTCCAGCTGAGAAGTGATGCTGTCAGCAACCAGTTTTGCGTCCAGTTCAGGTTTACGAACTTCGGCGATATTGATCTGTGCAGGAACGCCAGCGATATCCGCTACGACCTTACGCAGTTTTTCTACGTCTTCGCCTTTCTTACCGATAACGATACCCGGGCGAGCAGTGTGAATAGTCACACGGATGCTCTTAGCCGGACGCTCGATAACGATACGAGATACGGACGCTTTAGCCAGTTCCTTCGTCAGGTACTGACGTACTTTAAAATCGCTGTCCAGGTTGTCAGCGAATTCTTTGGTGTTCGCAAACCAGGTAGAGTTCCATGGTTTTACAATACCCAGGCGAATACCATTAGGATGTACTTTCTGACCCATTGCTAGTCTCCAGAGTCTCAGCGATCGGACACAACCACAGTGATGTGGCTGGTGCGCTTCAGGATGCGATCTGCACGACCTTTTGCACGCGGCATAATGCGCTTCATGCTCGGGCCTTCGTCTACGAAAATTTTCGTAACTTTCAGATCGTCAATGTCAGCGCCATCGTTGTGTTCAGCGTTAGCAATGGCAGATTCCAGAACCTTCTTGACCAATACAGCCGCTTTCTTGTTGGTGTAGGTCAGAATATCCAGAGCCTGCGACACTTTCTTACCGCGAATCAGGTCAGCAACAAGGCGGACCTTCTGAGCAGAAGAACGAGCATGGCGATGTTTAGCGATAGTTTCCATCTCTTCCTCCTACCTTATTTCTTCTTCGCTTTTTTATCAGCAGCGTGGCCGCGATAAGTACGAGTCGGTGCGAATTCACCCAGTTTGTGACCGACCATTTCATCGGTTACAAATACCGGAACGTGCTGACGACCATTATGGACAGCGATGGTCAAACCGATCATGTTAGGAAAGATCGTTGAACGACGGGACCAAGTGCGCAGGGGCTTCTTGTCTCCGCTTTCCACCGCTTTCTCTACCTTCTTCAGCAAGTGCAGGTCAATAAAAGGACCTTTCTTGAGAGAACGTGGCATGGCTTATCCTCTAAAATTATTTGCTACGGCGACGTACGATGAATTTATCAGTACGCTTGTTGCTGCGGGTCTTCTTACCTTTGGTCTGAACGCCCCACGGGGTTACCGGGTGCTTACCAAAGTTACGACCTTCACCACCACCATGTGGGTGGTCTACTGGGTTCATCGCGGTACCGCGAACGGTCGGACGAACACCACGCCAACGTGCAGCACCTGCTTTACCCAGAACGCGCAGCATATGCTCAGCATTGCCAACTTCGCCCAGAGTTGCACGGCAGTCTGCTTCGACTTTACGCATTTCACCAGAACGCAGACGCAGGGTGACATAAGCACCATCGCGCGCAACGATCTGAACGTAAGTCCCTGCGGAACGTGCCAGCTGACCGCCTTTACCTGGTTTCATTTCTACGTTATGAACGGTAGAACCAACCGGGATATTGCGCATCGGCAGGGTGTTGCCTGGTTTGATTGCAGCATCAACGCCAGATTGGATCTGGTCGCCAGCTTTCAGGCCTTTAGGGGCCAGGATGTAACGGCGTTCGCCATCTTTGTACAGAACCAGCGCGATGTTCGCGGAACGGTTCGGATCGTACTCAAGACGCTCAACAACTGCCGGGATACCGTCTTTGTTGCGTTTAAAGTCAACAATACGATAAGCCTGCTTGTGGCCACCACCGATGTGACGAGTGGTGATACGGCCATTGTTGTTACGACCACCGGATTTGCTGTTTTTTTCCAGCAACGGAGCAAAAGGTTTGCCCTTGTGCAGCTCAGGGTTAACCACTTTAACTACGTGGCGACGACCCGGAGATGTCGGTTTACATTTAACAACTGCCATTGTATTACTCCTCCGACTTACTCAGCGCCGCCAACGAAGTCCAGGTTCTGGCCTTCTTTCAGGGTGACGTAAGCTTTTTTCCAGTCGCTACGACGACCGATACGCTGTCCGTGACGTTTAACTTTCCCTTTAACGACCAGGGTGTTAACGACTTCGACTTCGACTTCAAACAGTTTCTGCACAGCAGCTTTGATTTCTGCTTTGGTCGCGTCTTTAGCAACTTTGAGAACGATGGTGTTAGTTTTTTCCATCGCAGTAGACGCTTTTTCAGAAACGTGCGGTGCGCGC
Source organism: Citrobacter sp. R4 (assembly GCF_026719175.1). NCBI lineage: Bacteria > Pseudomonadati > Pseudomonadota > Gammaproteobacteria > Enterobacterales > Enterobacteriaceae > Citrobacter > Citrobacter sp. R4. Next base: position 3,616 of record NZ_JAPPSU010000022.1, on the reverse strand, counting down.
AGCACCTTCAGCAGACGTTCTTCACGAATCATGCCAGCATCTCCTCAACTTGCTTAACAGCATCAGCAGTCATTACGACTTTGTCGAAGGCGATCAGGCTAACCGGGTCGATACCCGTCGCATCGCGTACGTCAACCTTGTGCAGGTTACGTGCGGCCAGGAACAGGTTTTCGTCCAGCTCACCGGTGATGATCAGCACATCTTCCAGAGCCATGTCTTTCAGTTTCTGTGCCAGCAGCTTAGTTTTAGGCGCTTCAACAGAGAACTTCTCGACAACGATCAGACGATCCTGACGTACCAGTTCGGACAGAATGCTTTTCAGCGCGCCGCGGTACATCTTCTTGTTAACTTTTTGACTGTGGTCCTGCGGACGCGCAGCGAAGGTCACGCCACCAGAACGCCAGATCGGGCTCTTGATAGAACCTGAACGCGCACGGCCGGTACCTTTCTGGCGCCACGGTTTTTTACCGGAACCAGTTACTTCAGCACGAGTCTTCTGAGCACGAGTACCCTGACGAGCACCAGCTGCATAAGCAACAACAACCTGGTGAACCAGCGCTTCGTTGAAATCACGACCGAAGGTAGTTTCGGAAACAGTCAGCGCGCTCTGCGCGTCTTTCAATACTAATTCCATTGCTATCCCCTTACGCCTTCACAGCTGGTTTAACGATCAGGTCGCAGCCGGTTGCACCCGGGACCGCACCTTTAACCAGCAGCAGGTTGCGCTCAGCGTCAACACGTACTACGTCCAGGCTCTGAACAGTGACACGTTCGTTACCCAGCTGACCTGCCATTTTCTTGCCTTTGAACACTTTGCCCGGAGTCTGGTTCTGACCGATAGAACCCGGAACGCGGTGAGACAAGGAGTTACCGTGAGTCGCGTCCTGGGTACGGAAGTTCCAGCGCTTAACGGTACCTGCGAAACCTTTACCTTTAGAGGTGCCAGTTACGTCAACTTTTTTAACTTCAGCAAACAGCTCAACGCTAATGCTCTGACCTACGGTGAACTCTTCGCCTTCAGCCAGACGGAATTCCCACAGACCACGGCCAGCTTCTACGCCAGCTTTAGCAAAATGACCCGCTTCCGGCTTGGTTACACGGTTAGCTTTTTTAGCACCGGTGGTAACCTGGATTGCGCGGTAGCCATCGTTAGCCAGGTCTTTAACCTGAGTAACACGGTTTGCTTCAACTTCGATTACGGTTACTGGGATTGAAACGCCATCTTCAGTGAAGATGCGAGTCATGCCCACTTTTTTACCGACTAAACCAATCATTGTTTCAACCTCTCAATCGCTCGATGACCTGATTAACCCAGGCTGATCTGCACGTCTACACCGGCAGCCAGATCCAGACGCATCAGAGCATCAACGGTTTTCTCGGTTGGCTCAACGATGTCAACCAGACGCTTGTGAGTGCGGATTTCGTACTGGTCACGCGCGTCTTTGTTAACGTGCGGGGAGATCAGAACGGTGAAGCGCTCTTTGCGGGTCGGCAGCGGGATCGGACCACGGACTTGCGCACCAGTGCGCTTAGCAGTCTCGACGATTTCCGCGGTTGATTGATCGATCAGACGATGATCAAACGCTTTCAGGCGGATACGGATTCTTTGGTTCTGCATGAGACCAGAGCTCCAATTATTTTATAAACGAAAATGATTACTCCTCAGACCCATTACGATTGATGGGAGAGTGTAACCGTTCTTACGTAGCTCCCCGATTGGGAGCATTGTGAGATAACCAAATCGGTTACCCGAGGTTCAAATCGAACCTGCCGTCGATTAAGACAAGCCCGCGCATTATACGCAAATCTCAGCCTGACGCAAGCATCGCGTAGATATTAAACATTTTCCCCTGAATGCGAGCAGCCTTCAGCGTTGTATTGCAATGCAAACTCGGCTGACAGTGACGGCGGAAATCCGCGCGCATATCCTGATAATGCCGCTTGTTCTCCGGCAGTCCTTCATTACAGTGACGCTTTTTAGCTGGGAGATTGCCCAATGATAACCGCCCTGCCCTTTCTGCTTTGCTATGTTTCATCGACCCTGTACCTGGCGCTTTATGACTTACGCACCGGTGTGCTGCCAGACCGCGTCACCTGCCCTCTGTTGTGGATCGGGTTGGTTTTTCATCAATGCTTTTTTCCGGCACGGCTCGCCGATGCGCTATGGGGCGCCGTCGCAGGCTATATGGGATTTGCTGGCTTGTACTGGACTTATCGGTTTATTCGCGGACAAGAGGGGCTGGGTTATGGTGATGTGAAGTTTCTTGCCGCGTTGGGCGCGTGGCATGGATGGCCATCGTTACCGCTGTTGGTGCTTTGCGCATCGCTGCTTGCCAGCCTGTGCGTTGCAGCAGAGACGCTCATTCGCGGAAAGAGAGCGTTAAAAAACCCGCTGCCTTTTGGGCCATTTCTGGCGGCGGCGGGTTTCATCACTGGATGTCATCAATTAATGACTGGGGGTATTAGCTTGTGACCTGAATCTGCGATTGCAGGTAGTTCTGGATACCCAACTTAGCGATGAGATCCAGCTCGGTTTCCAGCCAGTCAATATGCCCTTCTTCATCCGCCAGGATCTCGATCATCATGTCCCGGCTGACGTAATCATGAATGGTATCGGCATAGGCGATGGCTTCACGCAGGTCTTTTGCCCCTTCAAGCTCGAGCCGAAGATCGGATTGTAACATCTCTTCGACGTCTTCACCGATACCCAGCTTGCCAAGATCCTGCAGGTTTGGGATCCCTTCAAGAAACAAAATACGCTCGATGTATTTATCGGCGTGTTTCATCTCATCAATGGATTCATGGTACTCGACATCATTAAGGCGAGTGAGTCCCCAGTTTTTGAACATACGGGCATGAAGAAAATACTGGTTAATCGCGACAAGCTCATTTCCCAATAGTTTATTGAGATAATTTATGATTTTAACATCACCTTTCATTTTATAGTCCCTCCGCTTCCACTCTCTTGAGCGTAGATGGGGCTACAGGGATGTCAAAAAAAAGAGTGTGACTCAGGCGATTTCTTTAAACTCTGGCATTTGCGTCAATTCGTCCTGCATGACTTCACGTGCCGCTCGTATACATTTACCGCATTGATTTCCGACAGGAATAAACTTACGTAACTGTTGGAACGATTGAGGATGAAACTGACGTACAGCCTGACGAATTTTCTTATCACTTACACCATTACACAAACAAACGTACATGATCGCTCCCGTTCAATTTCTGCGCAAAGTGTAAATGAGAATAGTTATGATTACAATAGCACAATTCTGCTTACGCGGCGGAAGGAAAGACAAATTTGCGAAGATTTGTGACAGCTGCGTAGCAGGCAGCAAAAAGGGCGCCGAAGCGCCCTTTTCAGTTCAATACTAATTAATGAATAATTAGCCCAGAACTTTAGCAACCACGCCCGCACCTACAGTACGGCCGCCTTCACGGATTGCGAAACGCAGACCGTCGTCCATCGCGATCGGGTGGATCAGGGTTACAACCATTTTGATGTTGTCGCCCGGCATTACCATCTCTACGCCTTCCGGCAGTTCGATGGTGCCAGTCACGTCAGTTGTACGGAAGTAGAACTGCGGACGGTAGCCTTTGAAGAACGGAGTATGAC
>NZ_JAPPSU010000021.1:0-33034 GCF_026719175.1 Citrobacter sp. R4 | reverse complement strand
GTCATACTCCGTTCTTCAAAGGCTACCGTCCGCAGTTCTACTTCCGTACAACTGACGTGACTGGCACCATCGAACTGCCGGAAGGCGTAGAGATGGTAATGCCGGGCGACAACATCAAAATGGTTGTTACCCTGATCCACCCGATCGCGATGGACGACGGTCTGCGTTTCGCAATCCGTGAAGGCGGCCGTACTGTAGGTGCAGGCGTGGTTGCTAAAGTTCTCGGCTAATTGCTGATAACATTTGACGCAATGCGCAATAAAAGGGCATCATTTGATGCCCTTTTTGCACGCTTTCGAACCAGAACCTGGCTCATCAGTGATTTTATTTGTCATAATCATTGCTGAGACAGGCTCTGTAGAGGGCGTTAAACCGAAGTGCTAACGCGTATTTCGGTACAAGGTTGATAGGTTAGCCTCGCATTCGCGGGGTGAAATTATTTGTAGAATTCTTCTGACAGGTTGGTTTATGAGTGCGAATACCGAAGCTCAAGGGAGCGGGCGCGGCCTGGAAGCGATGAAGTGGATCGTCGTCGTGGCGTTGCTGCTCGTGGCAATTGTCGGCAACTATCTTTATCGTGACATGATGCTGCCGCTGCGTGCGCTGGCCGTAGTAATTCTGATTGCTGCAGCGGGTGGTGTCGCGCTGTTGACGACAAAAGGTAAAGCAACAGTTGCTTTTGCCCGCGAAGCGCGTACGGAAGTACGTAAGGTCATTTGGCCGACTCGCCAGGAAACATTGCACACCACGCTGATTGTGGCTGCGGTTACCGCGGTAATGTCACTGATCCTGTGGGGACTGGATGGTATTCTGGTTCGCCTGGTTTCCTTTATCACTGGCCTGAGGTTCTGAGATGTCTGAAGCTCCTAAAAAGCGCTGGTACGTCGTTCAGGCGTTTTCCGGTTTTGAAGGCCGCGTAGCAACGTCGCTGCGCGAGCATATCAAATTACACAATATGGAAGAGTTGTTTGGCGAAGTCATGGTGCCGACCGAAGAAGTGGTCGAAATCCGTGGCGGTCAGCGTCGTAAGAGCGAGCGCAAATTCTTCCCGGGTTACGTACTGGTACAGATGGTCATGAATGACGCGAGCTGGCACTTAGTACGTAGCGTACCGCGTGTGATGGGCTTTATCGGTGGTACTTCCGACCGTCCTGCGCCAATCAGCGATAAAGAAGTTGATGCGATCATGAACCGCCTGCAGCAGGTGGGGGATAAGCCGCGTCCGAAAACGCTGTTTGAGCCGGGTGAAATGGTTCGTGTTAACGATGGTCCGTTCGCTGACTTTAATGGCGTGGTTGAAGAAGTGGATTACGAGAAGTCCCGCCTGAAAGTCTCTGTTTCTATCTTCGGTCGTGCGACCCCGGTAGAACTGGACTTTGCCCAGGTAGAAAAAGCCTAAGCAGCGATCAAAAAAGCGACGATTTAATCGTTGCACAAGGCGCGAGATTGGAATACAATTTCGCGCCTTTTGTTTTTATGGGCCTGGCCCGTAAAACGATTTTATTCACGGGGAGCCTTCCTGAGGCGCTATCACCCAATTCGAGGAATTTAGAATGGCTAAGAAAGTACAAGCCTATGTCAAGCTGCAGGTTGCAGCTGGTATGGCAAACCCGAGTCCGCCGGTTGGTCCAGCACTGGGTCAGCAGGGCGTTAACATCATGGAATTCTGCAAAGCGTTCAACGCAAAAACAGATTCCATCGAAAAAGGTCTGCCGATTCCGGTTGTTATCACCGTTTACGCTGACCGTTCTTTCACTTTCATTACCAAGACTCCGCCGGCAGCCGTTCTGCTGAAGAAAGCGGCTGGCATTAAGTCTGGTTCTGGTAAGCCGAACAAAGACAAAGTGGGTAAAATTTCCCGCGCTCAGCTGCAGGAAATCGCGCAGACCAAAGCTGCCGACATGACTGGTGCCGACATTGAAGCGATGACTCGCTCCATCGAAGGTACTGCACGTTCCATGGGCCTGGTAGTGGAGGACTAAGAAATGGCTAAACTGACCAAGCGCATGCGTGTGATCCGTGAGAAAGTTGATGCGACCAAACAGTACGACATCAACGAAGCTATCTCTCTGCTGAAAGAACTGGCTACCGCTAAGTTCGTAGAAAGCGTAGACGTTGCCGTTAACCTCGGTATCGATGCGCGTAAATCTGACCAGAACGTACGTGGCGCGACTGTACTGCCGCACGGTACTGGCCGTTCCGTTCGCGTAGCCGTATTTACCCAGGGCGCAAACGCTGAAGCTGCTAAAGCTGCTGGCGCTGAACTGGTAGGTATGGAAGATCTGGCTGAACAGATCAAGAAAGGCGAAATGAACTTTGACGTTGTTATTGCTTCTCCGGATGCAATGCGCGTTGTTGGCCAGCTGGGCCAGGTACTGGGTCCGCGTGGCCTGATGCCAAACCCGAAAGTGGGTACTGTAACCCCGAACGTTGCTGAAGCGGTTAAAAACGCGAAAGCGGGTCAGGTTCGTTACCGTAACGACAAAAACGGCATCATCCACACCACCATCGGTAAAGTGGATTTTGACGCTGACAAACTGAAAGAAAACCTGGAAGCTCTGCTGGTTGCGCTGAAAAAAGCAAAACCGTCTCAGGCGAAAGGCGTGTACATCAAGAAAGTTAGCATCTCCACCACCATGGGTGCTGGCGTTGCCGTTGATCAGGCTGGTCTGAGCGCATCTGCGAACTAAGATTAGCTTTACGTGGGCGGTGGTTTTGTCTACAATTCTACCCCCACGATTCTGCAAATAGCAGATTTATATTCGAGATATTCAGTTTGTGGCAAGGCAGCAACTGAGCGAATCGCCAGGAGCATAGCGAACTCTGTGACTGGTGTGAGCGAAGGAAGCTAACGCCGCCACAGGCTGAATAGCGAAGAATAGAAAGAATTTGTTCGTTGGAGCCTGGCCTATCCAGGCCTCCGTCGAAGACCGCAGGTGTTTCGTAAGAAACTTAATGCCCTGCGTAGACGGTGACAGAACGCTAAGATTATTTTTGGATATTCTGGCTTGTTTCTGCTCACCGTATTAAGACGCTCTCTCCGTTGGGAAGAGTGAAGTGAGTTCCGGAACATGAGTTCCGGCAAACATCCAGGAGCAAAGCTAATGGCTTTAAATCTTCAAGACAAACAAGCGATTGTTGCTGAAGTCAGCGAAGTAGCCAAAGGCGCGCTGTCTGCAGTAGTTGCGGATTCCCGTGGCGTAACTGTAGATAAAATGACTGAACTGCGTAAAGCAGGTCGTGAAGCTGGCGTTTACATGCGTGTTGTTCGTAACACCCTGCTGCGCCGTGCTGTTGAAGGTTCTCCGTTCGAGTGCCTGAAAGACACGTTTGTTGGTCCGACCCTGATTGCATACTCTATGGAACACCCGGGCGCTGCTGCTCGTCTGTTCAAAGAGTTCGCGAAAGCGAATGCAAAATTTGAGGTCAAAGCCGCTGCCTTTGAAGGTGAGCTGATCCCGGCGTCTCAGATCGACCGCCTGGCAACTCTGCCGACCTACGAAGAAGCAATTGCACGCCTGATGGCAACCATGAAAGAAGCTTCGGCTGGCAAACTGGTTCGTACTCTGGCTGCTGTACGCGATGCGAAAGAAGCGGCTTAATCGCCGTTATCTTTATAAAGCATCCGCTTACGTATAAACTTATTCTGATATTCAGGAACAATTTAAATGTCTATCACTAAAGATCAAATCATTGAAGCAGTATCCGCTATGTCCGTAATGGACGTTGTAGAACTGATCTCTGCAATGGAAGAAAAATTCGGTGTTTCCGCTGCTGCTGCTGTAGCTGTAGCTGCTGGCCCGGTTGAAGCTGCTGAAGAAAAAACTGAATTCGACGTAATTCTGAAAGCTGCTGGCGCTAACAAAGTTGCTGTTATCAAAGCAGTACGTGGCGCAACTGGCCTGGGTCTGAAAGAAGCTAAAGACCTGGTAGAATCTGCTCCGGCCGCTCTGAAAGAAGGCGTGAGCAAAGATGACGCTGAAGCACTGAAAAAATCTCTGGAAGAAGCTGGCGCTGAAGTTGAAGTTAAATAAGCCAACCCTTCCGGTTGCAGCCTAAGCGATTAGGCTGATGGCTGGTGACTTTTTGGTCACCAGCCTTTTTGCGCTGTAAGGCGCCAGTAGCGTTTCACACTGTTTGACTACTGCTGTGCCTTTCAATGCTTGTTTCTATCGACGACTTAATATACTGCGACAGAACGCCCGTTCTGTGTAAATCGCAATGAAATGGTTTAAGCGTGATAGCAACAGGCATTGCGGAAAGTATCCATTTTCCGGTCAACAAAATAGTGTTGCACAAACTGTCCCTGTGCAGGACAGATGGGTCGACTTGTCAGCGAGCTGAGGAACCCTATGGTTTACTCCTATACCGAGAAAAAACGTATTCGTAAGGATTTTGGTAAACGTCCACAAGTTCTGGATGTGCCTTATCTCCTTTCTATCCAGCTTGACTCGTTTCAGAAGTTTATCGAGCAAGATCCTGAAGGGCAGTATGGTCTGGAAGCTGCATTCCGTTCCGTGTTCCCGATTCAGAGCTACAGCGGTAATTCCGAGCTGCAATACGTCAGCTACCGCCTTGGCGAACCGGTGTTTGACGTTCAGGAATGTCAGATCCGTGGCGTGACCTATTCCGCACCGCTGCGCGTAAAACTGCGTCTGGTGATCTACGAGCGCGAAGCGCCGGAAGGCACCGTAAAAGACATTAAAGAACAAGAAGTCTACATGGGTGAAATTCCACTCATGACAGACAACGGTACTTTCGTTATCAACGGTACTGAGCGTGTTATCGTTTCCCAGCTGCATCGTAGCCCGGGCGTCTTCTTCGACAGCGATAAAGGTAAAACACACTCTTCCGGTAAAGTACTGTATAACGCGCGTATCATTCCTTACCGTGGTTCCTGGCTGGATTTCGAATTCGATCCGAAGGACAACCTGTTCGTCCGTATCGACCGTCGCCGTAAACTGCCTGCGACTATCATTCTGCGTGCGTTGAACTACACCACAGAGCAGATCCTGGACCTGTTCTTCGAAAAAGTCGTCTTTGAGATCCGCGACAACAAGCTGCAGATGGAGCTTGTACCGGAACGCCTGCGTGGTGAAACCGCCTCCTTCGATATCGAAGCGAACGGTAAAATCTACGTTGAAAAAGGCCGCCGCATTACTGCACGTCATATTCGTCAGCTGGAAAAAGACGATATCAAACATATCGAAGTTCCGGTTGAATATATTGCAGGAAAAGTAGCCTCGAAAGATTACGTTGATGAATCTACTGGCGAGCTGATCTGCCCGGCGAACATGGAGCTGAGCCTGGATCTGCTGGCTAAGCTGAGCCAGTCTGGCCACAAACGTATCGAAACGCTGTTTACCAACGATCTGGATCACGGCCCGTACATTTCTGAAACGGTACGCGTCGACCCGACCAACGATCGTCTGAGCGCGCTGGTAGAAATCTACCGCATGATGCGCCCGGGTGAGCCGCCGACACGTGAAGCAGCGGAAAGCCTGTTCGAGAACCTGTTCTTCTCCGAAGACCGTTATGATCTGTCTGCGGTCGGTCGCATGAAGTTCAACCGTTCTCTGCTGCGTGATGAAATCGAAGGTTCCGGTATCCTGAGCAAAGACGACATCATCGAAGTGATGAAGAAGCTCATCGATATCCGTAACGGTAAAGGCGAAGTCGATGATATCGACCACCTCGGCAACCGCCGTATCCGTTCCGTAGGCGAAATGGCGGAAAACCAGTTCCGCGTTGGCCTGGTACGTGTAGAGCGTGCGGTGAAAGAGCGTCTGTCTCTGGGCGATCTCGATACCCTGATGCCTCAGGATATGATCAACGCCAAACCGATTTCTGCGGCAGTGAAAGAGTTCTTCGGCTCCAGCCAGCTGTCTCAGTTTATGGACCAGAACAACCCGCTGTCTGAGATCACGCACAAGCGTCGTATCTCCGCACTCGGCCCGGGTGGTCTGACCCGTGAACGCGCAGGCTTCGAAGTTCGAGACGTACACCCGACCCACTACGGTCGCGTATGTCCAATCGAAACGCCTGAAGGTCCAAACATCGGTCTGATCAACTCCCTGTCCGTGTACGCGCAGACGAACGAGTATGGCTTCCTTGAGACGCCGTATCGTCGCGTGGTTGATGGCGTGGTAACCGATGAAATTCATTACCTGTCTGCTATTGAAGAAGGCAACTTCGTTATCGCTCAGGCGAACTCCAACCTGGATGAAGACGGCCACTTCGTAGAAGATCTGGTGACCTGCCGTAGCAAAGGCGAATCCAGCTTGTTCAGCCGCGACCAGGTTGACTACATGGACGTATCCACCCAGCAGGTGGTATCCGTCGGTGCGTCCCTGATCCCGTTCCTGGAACACGATGACGCCAACCGTGCATTGATGGGTGCGAACATGCAACGTCAGGCCGTTCCGACTCTGCGTGCAGATAAGCCGCTGGTTGGTACCGGTATGGAACGTGCTGTTGCCGTTGACTCCGGTGTGACTGCCGTTGCTAAGCGTGGCGGTACCGTTCAGTACGTGGATGCCTCCCGTATCGTTATCAAAGTTAACGAAGACGAGATGTATCCGGGCGAAGCGGGTATCGACATCTACAACCTGACCAAATACACCCGCTCTAACCAGAACACCTGTATCAACCAGATGCCGTGTGTTTCCCTGGGTGAGCCGGTTGAGCGCGGCGACGTGCTGGCAGACGGTCCGTCCACCGACCTCGGTGAACTGGCGCTCGGTCAGAACATGCGCGTAGCGTTCATGCCGTGGAACGGCTACAACTTCGAAGACTCCATCCTCGTGTCCGAGCGTGTTGTCCAGGAAGACCGTTTCACTACCATCCACATTCAGGAACTGGCGTGTGTGTCCCGTGACACCAAGCTGGGGCCGGAAGAGATCACCGCTGACATCCCGAACGTGGGTGAAGCTGCGCTCTCCAAACTGGATGAATCCGGTATCGTTTATATCGGTGCGGAAGTGACCGGCGGCGACATTCTGGTAGGTAAGGTCACGCCGAAAGGTGAAACCCAACTGACGCCAGAAGAGAAACTGCTGCGCGCGATCTTCGGTGAGAAAGCGTCTGATGTGAAAGACTCTTCTCTGCGCGTACCAAACGGTGTTTCCGGTACGGTTATCGACGTTCAGGTCTTTACCCGCGATGGCGTAGAAAAAGACAAGCGCGCGCTGGAAATCGAAGAAATGCAGCTCAAGCAGGCGAAGAAAGACCTGTCTGAAGAACTGCAGATCCTCGAAGCGGGCCTGTTTAGCCGTATCCACGCAGTGCTGGTTTCCGGTGGCGTTGAAGCTGAGAAGCTCGACAAACTGCCGCGTGACCGCTGGCTGGAGCTGGGCCTGACCGACGAAGAGAAACAAAATCAGCTGGAACAGCTGGCTGAGCAGTATGACGAACTGAAACACGAGTTCGAGAAAAAACTCGAAGCGAAACGCCGTAAAATCACCCAGGGCGACGATCTGGCACCGGGCGTGCTGAAGATCGTTAAGGTCTATCTGGCGGTTAAACGTCGGATCCAGCCTGGTGACAAGATGGCAGGTCGTCACGGTAACAAGGGTGTAATTTCTAAGATCAACCCGATCGAAGATATGCCTTACGATGAAAACGGTACGCCGGTAGACATCGTACTGAACCCGCTGGGCGTACCGTCTCGTATGAACATCGGTCAGATCCTGGAAACCCACCTGGGTATGGCTGCGAAAGGTATCGGCGACAAGATTAACGCCATGCTGAAACAGCAGCAGGAAGTCGCGAAACTGCGCGAATTCATCCAGCGTGCGTACGATCTGGGCGCTGACGTTCGTCAGAAAGTTGACCTGAATACCTTCAGCGATGAAGAAGTTCTGCGTCTGGCTGAAAACCTGCGCAAAGGTATGCCAATCGCAACGCCGGTGTTCGACGGTGCGAAAGAAGCGGAAATTAAAGAGCTGCTGAAACTGGGTGACCTGCCGACTTCCGGTCAGATCACGCTGTTCGACGGCCGTACGGGTGAACAGTTCGAGCGTCCGGTAACCGTAGGTTACATGTACATGCTGAAACTGAACCACCTGGTCGACGACAAGATGCATGCTCGTTCCACCGGTTCCTACAGCCTGGTTACTCAGCAGCCGCTGGGTGGTAAGGCGCAGTTCGGTGGTCAGCGCTTCGGGGAGATGGAAGTGTGGGCGCTGGAAGCATACGGCGCGGCATACACCCTGCAGGAAATGCTCACCGTTAAGTCTGATGACGTGAATGGTCGTACTAAGATGTATAAGAACATCGTGGACGGCAACCATCAGATGGAACCGGGCATGCCGGAATCCTTCAACGTACTGTTGAAAGAGATTCGTTCGCTGGGTATCAACATCGAACTGGAAGACGAGTAATTCTCGCTCAAACAGGTCACTGCTGTCGGGGTAACACCCGGCAGCGGAATGTGCTAACTCCGACGGGAGCAAATCCGTGAAAGACTTATTAAAGTTTCTGAAAGCGCAAACTAAAACCGAAGAGTTTGATGCGATCAAAATTGCTCTGGCTTCGCCAGACATGATCCGTTCATGGTCTTTCGGTGAAGTTAAGAAGCCGGAAACCATCAACTACCGTACGTTCAAACCTGAGCGTGACGGCCTTTTCTGCGCCCGTATCTTTGGGCCGGTAAAAGATTACGAGTGCCTGTGCGGTAAGTACAAGCGCCTGAAACACCGCGGTGTGATCTGTGAGAAGTGCGGCGTAGAAGTGACCCAGACCAAAGTGCGCCGTGAGCGTATGGGCCACATCGAGCTGGCCTCTCCGACTGCTCACATCTGGTTCCTGAAATCGCTGCCGTCCCGTATCGGCCTGCTGCTCGATATGCCGTTGCGCGATATCGAACGCGTGCTGTACTTCGAATCCTATGTGGTTATCGAAGGCGGTATGACCAACCTGGAACGCCAGCAGATCCTGACTGAAGAACAGTATCTGGATGCGCTGGAAGAGTTCGGTGACGAATTCGACGCGAAAATGGGCGCCGAAGCGATCCAGGCCCTGCTGAAGAGCATGGATCTGGAGCAAGAATGTGAAACGCTGCGCGAAGAGCTGAACGAAACCAACTCCGAAACCAAGCGTAAGAAGCTGACTAAGCGTATCAAACTGCTGGAAGCGTTCGTACAGTCCGGCAACAAGCCGGAGTGGATGATCCTGACCGTTCTGCCGGTTCTGCCGCCAGATCTGCGTCCGCTGGTTCCGCTGGATGGCGGTCGTTTCGCAACGTCGGATCTGAACGATCTGTACCGCCGCGTGATCAACCGTAACAACCGTCTGAAACGTCTGCTGGATCTGGCTGCGCCGGACATCATCGTACGCAACGAAAAACGTATGCTGCAGGAAGCGGTTGACGCCCTGCTGGATAACGGTCGTCGCGGTCGTGCGATCACCGGTTCTAACAAGCGTCCTCTGAAATCTTTGGCCGACATGATCAAAGGTAAGCAGGGTCGTTTCCGTCAGAACCTGCTCGGTAAGCGTGTTGACTACTCCGGTCGTTCTGTTATCACCGTAGGTCCATACCTGCGTCTGCATCAGTGCGGCCTGCCGAAGAAAATGGCGCTGGAGCTGTTCAAACCATTCATTTACGGCAAGCTGGAACTGCGTGGCCTCGCCACCACCATTAAAGCCGCGAAGAAAATGGTTGAGCGTGAAGAAGCTGTCGTTTGGGATATCCTGGACGAAGTGATCCGCGAACACCCGGTACTGTTGAACCGTGCGCCGACGCTGCACCGTCTGGGTATCCAGGCATTCGAACCGGTACTGATCGAAGGTAAAGCTATCCAGCTGCACCCGCTGGTGTGTGCGGCGTATAACGCCGACTTCGATGGTGACCAGATGGCTGTTCACGTACCGCTGACGCTGGAAGCCCAGCTCGAAGCGCGTGCGCTGATGATGTCTACCAACAACATCCTGTCTCCGGCGAACGGCGAACCTATCATCGTTCCGTCTCAGGACGTTGTACTGGGTCTGTACTACATGACCCGTGACAGTGTTAACGCCAAAGGCGAAGGCATGGTGCTGACTGGCCCGAAAGAAGCTGAGCGTATTTATCGCGCTGGCCTGGCCTCTTTGCATGCGCGCGTCAAAGTGCGTATCACTGAATACGAAAAAGATGCTAACGGCGAATTCGTTGCGAAAACCAGCCTGAAAGACACGACTATTGGCCGTGCCATTCTGTGGATGATCGTACCGAAAGGTCTGCCTTTCTCCATCGTCAACCAGGCGCTGGGTAAGAAAGCGATCTCCAAAATGCTGAACACCTGCTACCGTATTCTGGGCCTGAAACCGACCGTAATTTTTGCGGACCAGACGATGTATACCGGCTTTGCGTATGCAGCGCGTTCAGGTGCATCCGTTGGTATCGATGACATGGTCATCCCGGACAAAAAATACGAGATCATCTCTGAGGCGGAAGCCGAAGTTGCTGAGATTCAGGAACAGTTCCAGTCTGGTCTGGTGACCGCGGGCGAACGCTATAACAAAGTGATCGATATCTGGGCTGCGGCGAACGATCGTGTATCCAAAGCGATGATGGATAACCTGCAAACCGAAACCGTGATTAACCGTGACGGTCAGGAAGAACAGCAGGTTTCCTTCAACAGCATCTACATGATGGCCGACTCCGGTGCGCGTGGTTCTGCTGCTCAGATTCGTCAGTTGGCGGGTATGCGTGGTCTGATGGCGAAGCCGGATGGCTCCATCATCGAAACGCCAATCACCGCGAACTTCCGTGAAGGTCTGAACGTACTCCAGTACTTCATCTCCACGCACGGTGCGCGTAAAGGTCTGGCGGATACCGCGCTGAAAACGGCGAACTCCGGTTATCTGACCCGTCGTCTGGTTGACGTGGCGCAGGATCTGGTGGTAACCGAAGACGACTGTGGTACGCACGAAGGTATCCTGATGACGCCGGTTATCGAGGGTGGCGACGTTAAAGAACCGCTGCGCGATCGCGTACTGGGTCGTGTTACCGCTGAAGACGTACTGAAGCCGGGTACTGCCGACATTCTGGTTCCACGCAACACGCTGCTGCACGAACAGTGGTGTGACCTGCTGGAAGAGAACTCTGTCGATGCCGTGAAAGTGCGTTCCGTCGTATCCTGCGACACCGACTTTGGTGTCTGTGCGCACTGCTACGGTCGTGACCTGGCGCGTGGCCACATCATCAACAAAGGTGAGGCTATCGGCGTTATCGCGGCACAGTCCATCGGTGAACCGGGTACACAGCTGACGATGCGTACGTTCCACATCGGTGGTGCGGCATCTCGTGCGGCTGCGGAATCCAGCATCCAGGTGAAAAACAAAGGTAGCATCAAGCTCAGCAACGCGAAGTCGGTTGTGAACTCCAGCGGTAAACTGGTTATCACCTCCCGTAACACCGAGCTGAAGCTGATCGACGAATTCGGTCGTACCAAAGAGAGCTATAAAGTGCCTTACGGCGCGGTTATGGCGAAAGGTGATGGCGAGCAGGTTGCCGGCGGTGAAACCGTTGCAAACTGGGATCCGCACACCATGCCGGTTATCACCGAAGTAAGTGGTTTCATCCGCTTTACTGACATGATTGACGGCCAGACCATTACGCGTCAAACCGACGAACTGACCGGTCTGTCTTCTCTGGTGGTTCTGGATTCTGCTGAACGTACTACCGGCGGTAAAGATCTGCGTCCTGCACTGAAAATCGTTGATGCTCAGGGTAACGACGTGCTGATTCCGGGTACCGATATGCCTGCGCAGTACTTCCTGCCGGGTAAAGCGATTGTACAGCTGGAAGATGGCGTACAGATCAGCTCTGGTGACACCCTGGCGCGTATTCCGCAGGAATCCGGCGGTACCAAGGATATCACCGGTGGTCTGCCGCGCGTTGCGGACCTGTTCGAAGCCCGTCGTCCGAAAGAGCCGGCAATCCTGGCTGAAATCAGCGGTATTATTTCCTTCGGTAAAGAGACCAAAGGGAAACGTCGTCTGGTTATCACCCCGGTAGACGGTAGCGAGCCATACGAAGAGATGATTCCGAAATGGCGTCAGCTCAACGTGTTCGAAGGTGAACGTGTAGAACGTGGTGACGTGGTTTCCGACGGTCCGGAAGCGCCGCACGACATCCTGCGTCTGCGTGGTGTGCATGCTGTGACCCGTTACATTGTTAACGAAGTCCAGGACGTATACCGTCTGCAGGGCGTTAAGATTAACGATAAGCACATCGAAGTTATCGTTCGTCAGATGCTGCGTAAAGCCACCATCGAAAACGCGGGCAGCTCCGACTTCCTGGAAGGCGAGCAGGTTGAATACTCCCGCGTCAAGATCGCGAACCGCGAACTGGAAGCGAACGGCAAAGTGGGCGCAACGTACTCCCGCGATCTGCTGGGTATCACCAAAGCGTCTCTGGCTACCGAATCGTTCATTTCTGCCGCATCGTTCCAGGAAACCACGCGTGTCCTGACCGAAGCAGCCGTTGCGGGTAAACGCGACGAACTGCGCGGCCTGAAAGAGAACGTTATCGTGGGTCGTCTGATCCCGGCAGGTACCGGTTACGCGTACCACCAGGATCGTATGCGTCGTCGCGCAGCGGGCGAACTGCCAGCTGCTCCGCAGGTGACTGCCGAAGATGCATCCGCGAGCCTTGCAGAACTGCTGAACGCAGGTCTGGGTGGTTCCGACAACGAATAATCGTTGATGCCTTTAACAAAAAACCCGCTTCGGCGGGTTTTTTTATACTTTTTTTCAGCCCGGTAAGCGTCTCGCCACCGCGTTTTTATTCGTTCGAAAGCGGTAGCCGACGATAAAGCTCAATCATATCGCCCGCCAGATCCTGGATGACCATCGCGTTCATCAGGTGATCCTGCGAGTGGACGGTAATCAGGTTAACCGGCAGCTTTCCTGTACCTTCATCGAGCCCAATAAGCTGCGTCTGGATGGTGTGCGCATGCTTCACATACTCGCGCGACTCTTCCATCGCTTTTTCGGCTTCGTCAAAATCACCTTTGCGAGCCATCTGCAACGCTGTCAGGGCAGCACTGCGCGCCGCACCCGCGTTGACCAGCAGTTCCATGATTGTCGTTTCTAAGTCTTCCATTATGACTCCAGCAGATTGAGCGCTTTTTCCAGTACGGCATCGCCTTTCATCATGCCGTAATCCATCATGTCGATCACCGCGACCTTCTTGCCCAGCGGATCGGCCTGCGCCTGCAGTTTTGCCTGCTCGTATTTCACCTGCGGGCCCAGCAGAACAATATCCGCCGTAGCGATATTTTCCTTGAACTCGGCGACGGGTACTGCTTTGATAGTGACTTCAACGCCTTTCTTCTGAGCGGCATCTTTCATTCGTTGTACCAGCATGCTGGTGGACATCCCGGCGGCACAGCATAAAACGATGTTCTTCATAGTTGGCTCTCACGGTTCCGTTGATACTTCATCTTTAGTCCCGCTGCAGGCAGAGAACAACCGGCTCGCGTTGAATGTGTGTAAAACATCACAAAGAAACCGCACAAAAAATGAAACCGGTTACGGTTTTTCTTAATTCGTAAAAAAGCCCGTCGTGACGGGCTTTGCAGGGTGGGGTCGAAATTAGCCGTTGGTGGTGATGATGCGATTCTTGCCTTCCTGTTTCGCTTTATACAAGGCTTCATCTACCCGCATCACCAACTGTTCCTGGCTTTCCAGATTCCATTCACCCAGTCCGGCGCTGAAGGTGACATGTAACCCTTCCTCGCGCCAGGTTCGCCGGGCGATCTGTTCACGCCAGCGTTCCAGCAACGGAAGCGCATTGTTTAACTGCTCACCCGAAAACAGTACGGCAAATTCTTCACCGCCATAGCGGTACAAGGACACCGCCTCGGGTTGCAGGATCTGAATGCCTTCACGCGCGACGTTGCGTAAAACAATGTCTCCGTTCAGGTGGCCCCATGTGTCATTGATGGATTTAAAGTTATCAATATCTACCAGCGCCAGGGCAAACGGTTGGTGATCGTTCATCAGCGCGGCAATGTCGTTATCAAACGCGCGCCGGTTTTTACAGCCGGTCAGGGCGTCAATCGTCGCCTGACGCACGTAAATCAACTCGCGTTCTTTGTTGGATTCAATGGCTTTACTGAGCATCGCTTCAAGACGCGGCGCGCGGTTAACGTCGCCGGTTTTGATCGCATTGATAATGTTCATCAGTACCGTACGCGAAGCGTGACGCAAATAAAGGCCGAACAATGCAATCATGATGGCGGCGAGGGCAAAGCCCCAGGCGACAATATTGGTCTCATGGCGTGTCAGATCCAACAGCGTGGGATTAGACACCCGATAAATCACAAACCAGTCCGGATTAGTAAATGAATAGTAGTAGTACCAGGTTTGACTGTCCGGATCGTACAGGTTCCCTTCACCGCTGGTCATCTTATTCATGATGTCTTTACTGACGTACTGCTTGAACAACGCGCCCGTATCCGGATGAAGCACCACCTGCCCGTCTCGATCGACCACGAAAAATTCTCCCTGTACAGGGGCAACCATCTGACGCAGGGTATACCCCATCGAGGTCAGATCGAGGTGAAATGCGATACTGCCTTTCAGTTTGCCCTCCGGCGAGATGATGGGTTTGTAGATCGTCACCGTCGGATTGCGAGTGAAGTGGTCAAGGTAGGGTGAGGTGTAGCGACTAAAGGTGCTGGCCTCGGCTTGATCCATAAACCACGGGCGCGTTTTGGCGTCAAAAGACCGACTGCGTTCGTTGTTCAGCACCTGCGGCGCGCGCAGATAATGACCCTCAATATCAGCCAGCGAGACGGAAGAGACGGAAGGCATCAGCGTTTGTAACTGCATCAGCGTCTTCAGGCCGTTGTCCGGGTCGAGGTTCACCGTTTCATTCAAATGATCATTGCGGGAAAAAAAGGTCGCCGCGCGGCCCAGAATATAATCATTTTCCCGCAACAGCGACTCGGTATAGTTCACCGCGAGGTTATGGGTAAAGTTACGGTTGATGTTATGGTAATCCTCAAGGAAATCATTCCGTTGAGTAAACGTAATAAAGATGGCGATCAGCACAAAGCTCAGCAAGATCCCCGTAAAGCTCACCAGTATGGGTGTGGTAAAAGAGAGTTTTCTGTTATGACGTGCCATTACTGTTACTTGTTCCAGAAGGTAAAAATCCTGAAGATAAGTGCGCCGTGAAACGCGCAAAGTGGCTTTGCATATCAGGAAAGGATGCCTGTAATTATAATCCCGACAATATGACTCGCGGTGATTTATCTTAAATATTACGCCGTCTTGTTACCACTTTTCGCTGAAACTGGGATTTAACCTCGCCGATAGCAGTGAGGGCAGGGCGAAACGAGGAAGAAGCTTTTCGCCCTGGACAGCACTGCTGACGGACGTACCTTAAAAAAGCGGGTGGCTGACAGCAACCGCCCGTTTTCTGTTCTCCGTAGCGGCCCGGAGAATAATTACCGGTTTACATTATCGTTCATGATCTTTGCGAGACGCGCCCAAGGTATGAGTCCCAGTCCTTCCACACCGGCTGTAACCCCCGGGCGCTAAGCGCGTCGGCGACAGCGGCAGGACGCCGGTTATCATGGGGGACGAACTGCTCCAGTTCAGGATGGTTGTCGGCATAGCCGCCCGGCTGCGTTTTCGAGAAGGCGCTGACGTTATTGATGGCCAGAGGAATAACGTGGTCCCGAAACCACGGCGACTCCCGCGTGGACAGCGACAGCTCAATCTCCGGCGCGAACAGACGAAAGGCGCAAATGGTCTGCACCAGTTGACGTTCATCCATGAGCGATGCTGGCGCTATACCCCCCGTGCACGGACGCAGGCGCGGGAAAGAGACAGAATACCGGCTCTGCCAGTAGTGTTGCTGCAACCAGAGCAGATGTTCAGCCATCATGTAGCAATCGACCCGCCAACTGTCCGAAAGGCCAATCAGCGCGCCAAGGCCAATTTTATCGATCCCGGCGCGCCCCAGACGATCCGGCGTTTCGAGCCGCCAGATAAAGTCCTGCTTCTTGCCCCGGAGATGGTGTTGCGCATACTGCGCCTCATGCCAGGTTTCCTGATACACCATCACGCCGTCAAGTCCCAGCGTTTTTAGTTCGGCGTACTCCGCTTCCGATAATGGCTGCACCTCCATCTGCAACGATGAAAACCGACGACGAATAGCGGGAAGGTGGCGACGAAAATAGTCCATTCCCACCTTAGCCTGATGTTCACCGGTCACCAGCAGCAGATGCTCAAACCCCAGATCGCGAATGGCGTCGCACTCCCGCGCAATCTCTGCCTCATCCAGCGTCTTGCGCTTGATGCGGTTGCTCATTGAAAAACCACAGTAAGTACAGTCGTTTGCACACAAATTAGAGAGATACAGCGGAACGTAAAAGCTTACCGTGTTGCCGAAGCGCTGGCGGGTAAGCTTCTGCGCCCGCTGCGCCAGTGGTTCCAGATACGCGCTGGCCGCAGGTGACAGCAACGCCATCATATCGTCACGGCTGAGTACGTGAGCGTTAAGCGCCCGTTCCACGTCAGCGGACGTTTTGCTGTTGATGCGCAGGCGAATATCATCCCAGTCCAGCTGTCGCCAGCGCTCAGTGAACGTTTTCATACTGACGCCTCCAGAAAGCCCGTCAGCGGGCTGGTGGCGCTGGCGCTGGCGCGACGAGAGCCGGGTACCGCCTGGCGTGCCAGTAACCCGGCTTCGACCGCCAGGCGGAAGGCGCTCGCCATGGTGACCGGATCGTCAGCCACCGCGATGGCCGTATTAACCAGCACGGCATCCGCCCCCATTTCCAGGGCCTGCGCCGCGTGGCTGGGGATGCCAATGCCAGCGTCCACCACCACCGGAACAGTCGCCTGTTGGATGATGATCTCCAGCATCGCGCGCGTTTCCAGCCCCTGATTAGAGCCAATTGGCGCGCCTAACGGCATCACCGCCGCGCAGCCTGCTTCTTCCAGCCGTTTGCACAACACCGGGTCAGCGCCGCAGTAGGGCAATACTACGAATCCCTGTTTCACCAGCGCGTCGGCGGCTTTCACTGTTTCGATGGGGTCCGGCAGCAGCCAGCGGGCATCAGGATGGATTTCGAGCTTCAGCCAGTTTGTCCCGAGCGCTTCGCGCGCCAGCTGTGCGGCAAAAATGGCTTCTTCAGCCGTTTTCGCGCCGGAGGTGTTAGGTAACAGCGTCATACCTGCCTCGATCAGCGGCGCGAGTATCGCGTCATTTGGCTTATGCAAATCTACCCGCTTCATCGCCAGCGTCACCAACTGACTGCCTGAGGCGCGGATGGCGTCAATCATCAACTGCGGCGAGGCAAATTTCCCCGTGCCGGTAAACAGATGTGAATCAAAGGTTTTATCTGCGATACGTAACATCTCAACCCCCTGCGATAACCTGAAAAAGCAGGATCTGGTCGCCTTCCTGCACGATTTGGCGTTCCCACTGCTCGCGCGGCAGGATCTGTTGATTGAGCGCCAGCGCGGTGCCGGGCTTAAGCTGATTGAGCTGCGTCAGCAGGTCTGACACCGACAGCTCACTCGCACACTGTATTGGCTCATCATTAAACACGATATGCATGTTGCCCTCCGCAGACCGGACAGTTGCTGGCGCGCCGTAACGCCAGGCTGCGCCACTGGCTGGTTTTGCCGTCAAACAGGCGCATTTCGCCGGTGGGCGCTTCCACACCACTAAGCCATTTAATCGCCTCCAGCGCCTGTAATGCGCCCATCACCCCGACCACCGGGCCAACCACGCCTGCGGTACGACAGTTGCGCTCTGGCTCATCGTCGTCCGGCCACAGGCAGCGGTAACAGCCCTGCGTCCAGGGCGGCGTCAGTACCATGAGCTGTCCGCCGAACCCAACGGCGCTGGCGGTAATCAGCGGCGTATCAAGCGCCACGCAGGCAGCGTTAATCGCCTGACGCGTCGCCATATTATCGGTGCAGTCGAGCACCACATCCGCCTGCGCCACCGCCTGCCTGAGGGCGTCACCGGACAGGCGTTGCGGTAACGCGATCAACTCGATATCCGGATTGAGACGCGCCAGACGCTGCCGCGCGATCTGCGATTTGGGGTGCGCGATATCATCAGCAGTGAACAGTATTTGACGTTGCAGGTTGCTGATGTGCACCTCGTCGTCGTCGGCCAGCACCAGCGTGCCGATGCCTGCGCCAGCCAGATAAAGCGCGGCAGGCGAACCTAAACCGCCCAGGCCGACAATCAGCACATGGCTGTCGAGTAGCCTTTGCTGCCCTTCTACGGCAATCTCGCCAAGCAGAATTTGACGGCTGTAGCGCATAAAATCACGATCGTTCATCACCCACTCCTGCTAATTCGAGTAACTGCGCGGTAGCGACGCGCCAGTCTTCGGCCTGAGTGATCGCACTGACCACCGCAATGCTACCGACACCGGTTTCCAGCACGGCAGGGGCGCGTTCAAGGCTGATCCCGCCGATGGCGACGGTGGGATAATCGGCAAGGCGCTTAATGTGCGCCGTCAACTGTGTCAACCCCTGCGGCGCCGAAGGCATCTGTTTGGTTTGCGTCGGGAAAACGTGGCCGAGGGCGATATAGGAGGGGCGAGCGGCGAGCGCCACGTCGATCTCCATATCGTCATGAGTGGAAACGCCAAGTCGCAAGCCGGCTTCGCGGATGGCATGCAAATCGGTGGTTTCCAGATCTTCCTGGCCCAGATGTACGCCGTAGGCATTGTGCTTGATCGCCAGCCGCCAGTAGTCGTTGATAAACAGGCGGGCATCGTAGCGACGCCCGAGCGCAATGGCGGCGGCCACGTCAGCCTCTACCTCTTCATCGCGTTTATCCTTGATGCGTAGCTGGAGGGTACGTACGCCCGCCTCCAGCAGGCGTTCGATCCACGCGACGCTGTCGACAACCGGATACAGCCCCAGACGAAAAGGGACGGAAGGAAAATCGGGCTGATACATCACGCTTCCTCCTTACGCAGATAAATTTCGCCGCCCCTGGCGCGGAAATTCTCCGACATATCCGCCATCCCCACTTCAATGGTCTGCGCGGCGGCGTAGTCACGCACTTCCTGGCTGATTTTCATCGAGCAGAATTTGGGCCCGCACATGGAGCAGAAGTGGGCTACTTTGCCTGATTCCTGCGGCAGGGTTTCGTCGTGATAGGCGCGAGCGGTAAACGGGTCCAGCGCCAGGTTGAACTGGTCTTCCCAGCGGAATTCAAAGCGCGCTTTCGACATCGCGTTGTCGCGGATCTGCGCGCCCGGGTGGCCTTTCGCCAGATCCGCGGCGTGGGCGGCAATTTTGTAGGTGATCAGCCCCTGTTTCACGTCCTCTTTGTTTGGCAAACCGAGGTGTTCTTTCGGCGTCACATAGCAGAGCATGGCGCAGCCAAACCAGCCGATCATCGCCGCGCCAATGCCGGAGGTGAAGTGGTCATATCCCGGTGCAATATCCGTGGTTAACGGCCCCAGGGTGTAGAACGGCGCTTCGTGGCAGTGTTCCAGCTCCTCGGTCATGTTGCGACGGATCATCTGCATCGGCACATGTCCTGGCCCTTCGATCATCACCTGTACGTCGTATTCCCAGGCGATTTTTGTCAGCTCGCCCAGGGTGTGCAGTTCAGCGAATTGCGCTTCGTCGTTGGCATCCTGAATGGAACCGGGGCGCAGGCCGTCTCCCAGCGAGAGCGAAACGTCGTAAGCGGCGCAGATTTCGCAGATCTCGCGGAAATGCGTATAGAGGAAGTTTTCCTGATGATGGGACAAACACCACTTCGCCATGATCGACCCACCGCGCGAGACGATGCCAGTCAGGCGTTTCGCCGTCATTGGCACGTAACGCAGCAACACGCCGGCGTGAATAGTGAAGTAGTCCACGCCCTGTTCCGCCTGTTCCAGCAATGTGTCGCGAAAGGCTTCCCAGGTGAGATCTTCAGCGATCCCATTAACTTTCTCCAGCGCCTGATAGATCGGGACAGTGCCGATCGGCACCGGGCTGTTACGCAGGATCCACTCGCGGGTTTCGTGAATATAGCGGCCGGTGGAGAGGTCCATGACCGTGTCTGCGCCCCAGCGGGTTGACCATACCAGCTTTTCCACCTCTTCTTCGATGGAGGAAGTGACCGCCGAGTTGCCGATGTTAGCGTTGACCTTCACCAGGAAATTGCGGCCAATGATCATTGGCTCGGATTCCGGGTGGTTGATGTTGGCGGGAATAATCGCGCGGCCCGCAGCCACTTCGTCACGCACAAACTCCGGCGTGATGTTCTCCGGCAGGCGTGCGCCAAAGCCCTCGCCCGGATGCTGATGGCGCAGGACTTCGCTGCGGATGCGCTCACGGCCCATGTTTTCACGAATGGCGATAAATTCCATCTCTGGCGTGACGATCCCCTGGCGGGCGTAATGTAGCTGTGTGACACGGCGACCCGCTTTGGCGCGTTTTGGCGTCAGCAGGCCGGTAAAGCGCAGCGCATCCAGACCGTCGTCGGCCAGGCGAGCTTTGGTATAGGCAGAGCTGCGATCGCTGAGCGCTTCACTGTCCTCACGCGCGTCAATCCACGGTTGGCGCAGTTTCGCCAGACCCTGCTGCACGTTGATGGCAATTTCCGGGTCGCCATAGGGGCCGGAGGTATCGTACACCGGTACGGCTTCATTAGCTTCGAACTGAGGAGCCTCTTTGCTGCCGCCGATAAGCGTCGGGCTAAGCTGGATCTCCCGCATCGGGACGCGGATATCCGGCTGTGAACCGGTAATGTAGATCCGCTTCGAATTGGGGAAAGCGGTGCCTTCCAGCGTATCAATAAAATGCTGGGCCTGGGCGCGCTGTTCGCGACGGGTTAACTGAGTGGTAGACATAGCTCATTCCATAAAAAAATTAAGGACGTGGCTTGTCAGACGACGGATGGAGTAATGGATGTGCGCCGCCCTTGCGGGCAGGTGCATGATGCAGAATTACTCTTGTTCCCTTCGCAGGTCTTAACCTGATCAGGTTCCGCGGATCCCGAATTAACGGTCTCAGCCTTTTCCACTTCATTCTTTGCGTTACCTTCTGGCATCGCGGATACGTTGTGGAAATCAGGCACTCCGACAAGATGACATCCCCTCCGGAGAGGGGGACGTTTTTAACCTACTCGTTAATTGCGCAGAACTCAAGCAGGTCGTTTAATTCTGGCGTGGTCATGCATGGCGTCAAATACCAGCATAATCAGCTTATCTTCGAGAACAAAGCGTGCTTCCAGCGCTTCGCCGATATCCGACAGCGCCTGTTGAAATTCATAGCAATTGTCATGATCGATGGCGGTCTCGAGAGTGGAATCATAGTAGTTCATGATCTGCTGGGTATTGGCTTCCAGCTGTGGCCAGATTTTGGTCGCGTTTAAAAGCTGACCGTTCCCTTCCAATTTATGCAGAATACGTTCATAAATACTGAAGTGTCCGGCGGAAAGGTAATCGACCAGGCTCTGACAAAAATCATCCAGCGCTTTTTCATTCAACCGCATGTACGATTCTTTGCCAGGCTTAATGCCAACCAGATTGTAGTAAGCCACGAGCAGATGCTTACGTACATGTAGCCAGCGATCAACCAGTTTATTACTTCCACCGACGCGTTCCGTCAGGTTTTCCAGCTGGTTTAACATGATTGACTCCGCAAGTGTAGAGTTAAAACTGCTTACCCAGAAATGTAAAAATAATGTTATCAACATGCCAGTGACGCAAAGGTAGTGCAAGAGCTATGGATCGTATTATTGAAAAATGGGATCACGGCTGGTGGATCGTCAGTCATGAACAAAAATTATGGTTGCCCCATGGGGAATTGCCACACGGCGACGCGGCAAATTTCGATCTTGTGGGACAGCGCGCATTACACATTGGCGAATGGGAAGGTGAGTCTGTCTGGTTGATACAGCAGCAGCGTCGTCACGATATGGGGTCAGTCCGCCAGGTTATCGATCAGGATGTCGGCTTGTTTCAACTGGCGGGGCGGGGCGTGCAGCTGGCGGAGTTCTTCCGCTCGCACAAATTCTGCGGCTACTGCGGTCACCCTATGCACCCGAGTAAAACCGAATGGGCAATGCTGTGTCGCCACTGCCGTGAACGCTACTATCCACAAATCGCCCCCTGTATTATTGTCGCCATTCGTCGTGATGACACCCTTCTGCTCGCCCAACATACCCGCCATCGCAATGGCATTCATACCGTGCTCGCCGGGTTCGTGGAGGTGGGCGAAACGCTGGAACAGGCCGTCGCGCGCGAAGTGATGGAAGAAAGCGGGATTACCGTGAAAAATCTGCGCTACGTGACCTCGCAGCCGTGGCCGTTCCCGATGTCGTTGATGACCGCGTTTATGGCGGAATACGACAGCGGCGAGATTGTCATCGATCCAAAAGAGTTGCTGGAAGCGGACTGGTATCGCTACGACGATTTACCGCTTTTGCCGCCGCCAGGCACCGTCGCGCGGCGTCTGATCGAAGATACGGTGGCAATATGTCGGGCTGAATATGAATGACATGGTAAACTGACGGACTGACGCAATAAGGAACTGCAAAATGACCGAACTGAAAAACGATCGTTATCTGCGTGCGCTGCTGCGCCAGCCCGTTGATGTCACCCCGGTATGGATGATGCGCCAGGCTGGCCGTTATTTACCGGAGTATAAAGCGACCCGCGCCCAGGCAGGCGATTTTATGTCCCTGTGCAAAAACGCCGAGCTGGCCTGCGAAGTCACGCTCCAGCCGCTGCGCCGTTATCCGCTGGATGCGGCGATCCTCTTTTCGGACATTCTGACCATTCCGGATGCGATGGGGCTGGGCCTTTACTTTGAAGCCGGAGAAGGCCCACGTTTTACTTCGCCGGTCGCCTGTAAGGCTGACGTCGACAAACTCCCCATTCCCGATCCGGAAGACGAGCTGGGCTACGTGATGAACGCCGTGCGTACGATTCGCCGTGAACTGAAAGGCGAGGTCCCGCTCATCGGCTTCTCCGGTAGCCCGTGGACGCTGGCGACCTACATGGTGGAAGGCGGCAGCAGCAAGGCTTTCACCGTGATCAAGAAGATGATGTACGCCGACCCGCATACCCTGCACGCGCTGCTCGATAAGCTGGCGAAAAGCGTCACGCTATATCTCAACGCGCAAATCAAAGCGGGCGCCCAGTCGGTGATGATTTTCGATACCTGGGGCGGCGTGCTGACCGGACGCGACTATCAGCAGTTCTCACTGTACTACATGCACAAAATTGTCGATGGCCTGCTACGCGAAAATGACGGTCGCCGCGTGCCGGTCACACTATTCACCAAAGGCGGCGGACAGTGGCTGGAAGCGATGGCGGAAACCGGCTGTGACGCGCTGGGACTGGACTGGACCACCGATATTGCCGACGCGCGTCGCCGCGTCGGGCATAAGGTCGCCCTGCAAGGCAACATGGACCCGTCGATGCTTTATGCGCCGCCTGCCCGCATCGAAGAGGAAGTGGCGTCTATACTTTCTGGTTTCGGCCAGGGCGAAGGCCACGTCTTTAACCTCGGCCACGGCATCCATCAGGATGTGCCGCCGGAACACGCTGGCGCATTTGTGGAGGCCGTACACCGACTGTCCGCGCAATACCACCGCTAAGGAGAAACCATGGATCTCGCGTCGCTACGCGCTCAACAACTTGACCTTGCTTCATCCGTGATCCGCGAGGATCGGCTCGATAACGATCCGCCGGATCTGATCGCCGGGGCAGACGTCGGGTTTGAGCAGGGGGGAGAGGTGACGCGAGCAGCAATGGTTTTGCTGAAATACCCTTCTCTTGAGCTGGTCGAATACAAGGTGGCGCGTATCGCCACCACCATGCCTTATATCCCCGGCTTCCTCTCGTTTCGTGAATACCCCGCGCTGCTCGCGGCGTGGGAACAACTGTCGCAAAAACCCGACCTGCTGTTTGTCGACGGTCACGGTGTTTCACACCCGCGCCGTCTCGGCGTCGCCAGCCATTTTGGGCTGCTGGTGGACGTGCCCACTATTGGCGTGGCGAAAAAACGCCTGTGCGGCAAGTTTGAACCGCTCTCCGCGGAGCCTGGCGCACTGGCGCCGCTGATGGACAAAGGCGAGCAGCTGGCCTGGGTGTGGCGCAGCAAGGCGCGGTGTAATCCGCTGTTTATCGCGACAGGGCATCGCGTCGGGCTGGACAGCGCGCTGGCGTGGGTGCAACGCTGCATGAAAGGTTATCGTCTACCGGAGCCGACTCGCTGGGCGGATGCCGTTGCGTCAGGGCGTCCGGCCTTCACGCGATGGCAGGAAATTCAGCCCTGATTAATGTACACTGCGGCTAATTTCCGTTTTGAGAATTCATCATGTTACAAAACCCGATTCATCTGCGTCTGGAACGCCTGGAAAGCTGGCAGCACGTTACGTTTATGGCCTGCCTGTGCGAGCGCATGTATCCGAACTACGCCATGTTCTGCAAACAGACGGACTTTGGCGATGGTCAGGTGTATCGCCGTATCCTCGACCTCATCTGGGAAACGCTGACGGTGAAAGACGCGAAAGTGAATTTCGACAGCCAACTGGAGAAATTCGAAGAGGCGATTCCGGTCGCGGACGACTATGACCTGTATGGCGTTTATCCGGCGATAGACGCCTGCGTGGCGTTGAGCGAACTGGTACATTCACGTTTGAGCGGAGAAACGCTTGAACATGCCATTGAAGTCAGTAAGACATCCATTACCACGGTAGCGATGCTGGAAATGACTCAGGCGGGTCGCGAAATGACCGATGAGGAGCTGAAAGAGAACCCTGCGGTTGAGCAGGAATGGGATATTCAGTGGGAAATATTCCGACTTTTAGCCGACTGCGAAGAACGCGACATTGAACTGATAAAAGGGCTCAGAGCAGACCTGCGTGAGGCTGGCGAGAGCAATATCGGTATAAATTTTCAGCAATAAGACACGAAAACGTGATTTAACGTCTGAATTGTCGTGCCTGAAGGCTTCCCTTCCGCCCCCCGTCTGGTCTACATTTGGAGGGCGAAAAAAAGTGGCTATCGGTGCGTGTATGCAGGAGAGTGCTTTTCTGGCATTTCCGTCGCACTCGATGCTTAGCAAGCGATAAACACATTGTAAGGATAACTTATGAACAAGACTCAACTGATTGATGTAATTGCAGACAAAGCAGAACTGTCCAAAACCCAGGCTAAAGCTGCTCTGGAATCTACTCTGGCTGCCATTACTGAGTCTCTGAAAGAAGGCGATGCTGTACAACTGGTTGGTTTCGGTACCTTCAAAGTGAACCACCGTGCTGAGCGCACTGGCCGCAACCCGCAGACCGGTAAAGAAATCAAAATCGCCGCTGCTAACGTACCGGCATTTGTTTCTGGTAAGGCACTGAAAGACGCTGTTAAGTAAGACCGCGTGGCTGTGAACAGTTTTAACGAAGGGGCGGTGTCGCCCCTTTTGTCTGTCTGGCGTCGTACGCTGGCGCTGGCGGGCGTGCTGTTGCTGACGGCCTGCAGTCATAACGCTTCTCCACCGCCCTTTACCGCCAGCGGATTCGCTGACGATCAGGGCGCCGTGCGTATCTGGCGTAAAGATGAAGCAGACGGCGTGCATCTGCTTTCGGTGTTTAGCCCGTGGCGTAACGGCAGTACTACCACCAGCGAGTACCGCTGGCAGGGAGAAACCCTCTCTCTGATTGAACTCAATATTTACAGCAAACCGCCGGAGCATATCCGCGTGCGGTTTGACGATCGCGGTGAGCTGAGCTTTATGCAGCGTGAAGTCGACGGACATAAGCAGCAGCTTTCTAACGATCAAATCGCCTTATACCGCTATCGCGCGGGGCAGATTCGCCAGACCAGCGACGCACTGCGCCTGGGGCGCGTGGTGTTGCGACAGGGACGCTGGCATGCCGCTGAGCGTACGGTGACCACCTGTGAAGGCGAAACACTGAAACCCGATCTGGAGCCATGGGCAATGAATCATATCGAGCGCCGCCAGCGCCACTCGTCAATGGACGTAAGCGTGGCGTGGCTGGAAGCGCCCGAAGGGTCACAACTGTTGCTGGTGGCAAACTCTGACTTCTGTCGCTGGCAGCCGACCGAGAAGACGTTCTGACGCCAGTCGGCGTGCGCTTTCAGGGCTGGATAAGTCAATGCCGCCATCCGGCCTTGTACGCTTTACCAGTGCCCCATCCCCATATGACCGCCACGTCCTCCGCAGCCGCCGTAGCCCATACCCGCGCCCTGCGGTACGCCTGCTTCCGCCATCTCCACATCGCGTTTCACCCGCAGATCGTCCAGCGACTGGCGTAACGACGTCATCTCTTTCGCGACGGCGTTGATCTTTGCGCTGTCCGGGGGATTGGTGGAGAGCAGCGCGTTATACTCATAACGTTTAGACATGAGCTGTTGGCGCAGTGTGTTGGCCTGGTTGTAGTACGTATTATGGATTTTTTGTGCGGCGGCTTGCTGTTCCGCAGTGAGCGGAGCGGCGTTTTGCTGCCACATTCCGTCGCCATAACCCCAGTGATGCCGTGCCAGCGCCGGGCTGGCGCCCAAAACCATCAGCGAAAGCGCAATCATCGCCAGGCCTGCTTTGTTATTCCGTTTCATCATTTATCCTCCTGTTGGTCATCTCACTCACCGTATTGCATCTTCCGTGCCAGCGGACTCAGCCCCGGAAATGGCGGCCTGAGTCAGCGCGCTCACGAAAAAGCGAGTAAAAATGACCCGCCGGAATAACCCCGCGCGTCATTTTTACTCGTTTCGGGCCGGGGTTGAGTGCCTAAACAGGGATATGCGCGGTAAAAAGTGGCATGATTTCTGCTGAATCGGGAGAGATTAATAACGGGTGAAAGCGAAGGGGATTATGCGACACCACAAGGATACGGTTACGAAATGGCTCAGCGGCATACTGCCCGTCGCCATTCTGATTCTGGTCGGGCTATTCGCCGCCGCGGTGATCCGTGATTATGGCCGGGAAAGTGACTCTGCACGTCAGACGCTACTGGAAAAAGGCGGCGTGCTGATTCGCGCGCTGGAGTCGGGCACGCGCGTCGGGATGGGGATGCGCATGCATCACGCCCAGCAGCAGACCCTGTTGGAAGAGATGGCGGGGCAGCCTGGCGTGCTTTGGTTTGCGGTCACGGACGCGCAGGGAAATATCCTGATGCACAGCGATCCTGCGCGGGTGGGCGGAACCCTTTACGCGGCAGATGAGATACAGCATTTGCATCCCGGTGAGGACGCGCGCTGGCGCTCTGTTGACGCCGTGGATGAACAGGGGAAAACCGTTCCCGCACTGGAGATTTGCCGCCAGTTCCAGCCACTACATTCGCCGGGTCGACACGGCATGGGCGCCATGCCGCGTTGCGAGGGGCGCAATGCCGGAATCTCTTCCACGCCGCAGACGATTTTCATCGCCTTTGACGCCAGTGAGTTAGCCACCACCCAGGCGCGTGAGTGGCGCAATATGCTGATCATGCTTTTCGCCTTAACGACAGTGCTGTTGGCGACGTTGATGGCCTTTTTCTGGTACCGACGGTATCTCCGTTCGCGACAACTGCTTCAGGACGAAATGAACCGGCAGGAAAAACTGCTGGCGCTTGGGCATCTGGCGGCGGGGGTGGCGCATGAAATCCGCAATCCGCTGTCATCCATTAAAGGGCTGGCGCGGTATTTCGCCGAGCGCGCCCCGGTGGGCGGTGAAGCGCACGCGCTGGCGCAGGTGATGGCGAAAGAGGCCGACCGGTTAAACCGGGTCGTCAGCGAGCTACTTGAGCTGGTGAAGCCCGCTCATTTGACGCTCCAGCCGGTAGATCTCAATACGGTCATTACCCATTCGCTGCAGTTGGTGAGCCAGGACGCGCAGAGTCGGGCGATTGAATTGCGGTTTACGCCCAATGCGGCCCTGCCGCTTATTCAGGCCGATCCGGACAGGTTGACGCAGGTGTTGTTAAACCTTTACCTGAACGCGATACACGCCATCGACAGGCAAGGTACGATTAACGTCGATATGAGCATGAGCGGTGCCGATCGCGTTAAGATTGTCGTTGCAGACAGCGGGAAGGGGATTGCGCCGGAACAGCTGGAGACGATTTTTACCCCTTACTACACCACAAAAGCCGAAGGCACCGGGCTGGGCCTGGCGGTAGTGCAAAACATCATTGAACAGCATGGTGGGACGATCAAGGCAGAAAGCCCGGCGGGCAAAGGCGCTATCTTTACCCTCTGGCTGCCGGTAAAAGCAAAACAGAAGGAAGTACAAGGATGACGGGCGAAATGATCGACATTCTGGTGGTTGATGATGATGTCAGCCACTGCACGATATTACAGGCGCTGCTTCGCGGCTGGGGCTATAACGTCGTGCTGGCATACAGCGGGCGGGCGGCGCTGGAGAAGATACGCGAGCATGTCTTTGACCTGGTATTGTGCGATGTGCGCATGGCGGAACTGGATGGTATTGAGACGCTCAAAGAGATTAAAGCGCTTAACCCGGCAATTCCGGTACTGATCATGACGGCGTTTTCCAGCGTCGAGACGGCGGTGGAAGCGTTAAAAACCGGGGCGCTGGATTACCTGATCAAACCGCTGGATTTTGACCGCCTACAGGAGACGCTGGAGAAATCGCTGGCCCATGCGCAGGAGGCTGCGGGCGATCTGCCGTCCGTTTCCGCCAGCCAGTTCGGTATGGTGGGAAAAAGCCCGGCGATGCAGCAGCTGTTGAGCGAAATCGCAATGGTTGCCCCATCCGACGCGACGGTGCTGATTCATGGTGACTCCGGTACCGGCAAAGAGCTGGTCGCGCGCGCGCTCCATGCCAGCAGCGCGCGCAGCGACAAGCCGCTGGTCACGCTGAACTGTGCGGCGCTCAATGAGTCCCTGCTGGAATCCGAACTGTTCGGGCATGAAAAGGGGGCGTTTACCGGCGCCGACAAGCGTCGCGAGGGCCGCTTTGTCGAAGCCGACGGCGGTACGCTGTTTCTGGATGAGATCGGCGATATCTCGCCCATGATGCAGGTGCGTCTGCTGCGGGCAATCCAGGAGCGTGAAGTGCAGCGGGTAGGCAGCAACCAGACGCTCACGGTTGACGTACGTCTGATCGCCGCCACCCATCGGGATCTGGCGCAGGAAGTCAGCGCCGGGCGCTTTCGTCAGGATCTCTACTACCGGCTGAACGTGGTAACCATCGAAATGCCGTCCCTGCGTCAGCGTCGGGAAGACATTCCGCTGTTAGCCGAACATTTTCTTCAGCGTTTTGCGGCACGTAACCGCAAAGCGGTGAAAGGCTTTACGCCACAGGCGATGGATCTGCTGATTCATTACGCCTGGCCGGGGAATATCCGCGAACTGGAAAACGCCATTGAGCGTGCCGTGGTGTTGCTGACGGGAGAGTACATTTCAGAACGTGAATTGCCG
Organism: Citrobacter sp. R4; assembly: GCF_026719175.1. Taxonomy (NCBI): domain Bacteria; kingdom Pseudomonadati; phylum Pseudomonadota; class Gammaproteobacteria; order Enterobacterales; family Enterobacteriaceae; genus Citrobacter; species Citrobacter sp. R4. The sequence goes on along the minus strand of NZ_JAPPSU010000021.1, from coordinate 3,671 downwards.
CTGACGATTGCGGGACAGCCGATCCCGCTTGTGCAGGAGCAAACCATTCAGCCGCTGGTGGAGGTTGAAAAAGAGGTGATTCTGGCGGCGCTTGAAAAAACGGGCGGCAACAAAACGGAAGCCGCCCGTCAGTTAGGGATTACGCGTAAAACGCTGCTTGCAAAACTGTCGCGTTAGTTTTGCTCGCGTTCAATGGCGCGCCAGCCGATGTCGTGACGGCAGAAGCAGTCGTCCCAGCGGATGTCGGTCATTAAGGCATACGCCCGTTTCTGGGCTTCGGCAACGGTGTCACCGAGTGCGGTGACGCACAGAACGCGACCACCGCTGGTGACGACCTGCTCGTCATCAGCCAGTTTTGTACCGGCGTGGAAGACTTTACCGTCCGCCACGTCTTCCAGCGGCAGGCCGTGGATCACATCGCCGTTGCGGTAGTCACCCGGGTATCCGCCCGCGGCCATCACCACGCCCAGTGAAGCGCGCTTATCCCATTCGGATTTTTGTGCGTCCAGTTTGCCTTCGCAGGCCGCCAGACACAGTTCAACCAGATCGGACTTCATGCGCAGCATGATAGGCTGGGTTTCCGGATCGCCAAAGCGGCAGTTGAATTCAATGACCTTCGGGTTACCCTGCTTGTCGATCATCAGCCCCGCATACAAGAAACCGGTATACGTATTGCCTTCCGCCGCCATCCCTTTTACGGTTGGCCAGATAATGCGTTCCATGGTGCGCTGATGAACGTCGTCGGTAACCACTGGCGCGGGCGAGTAGGCACCCATTCCGCCAGTGTTCAGGCCGGTATCGCCATTGCCCACGCGCTTATGATCCTGACTGGTTGCCATCGGCAGTACATGCTCGCCGTCCACCATCACGATAAAGCTGGCTTCTTCCCCGTCGAGAAATTCCTCGATTACTATGCGGTGACCCGCGTCGCCAAAAGCGTTGCCTGCCAGCATATCCTGAACCGCGGCTTCCGCCTCTTCGAGCGTCATCGCGACAATCACGCCTTTCCCGGCGGCCAGACCGTCGGCCTTGATGACAATTGGCGCGCCTTTTTCACGTAAGTAAGCCAGAGCAGGCTCCACGTCGGTGAAGTTCTGGTATTCCGCCGTCGGGATGTGATGACGAGCGAGAAAATCTTTGGTGAAGGCTTTGGAGCCTTCGAGCTGCGCGGCGCCTTCGGTTGGCCCGAAGATTTTCAGACCCGCGGCGCGGAAGGTATCCACCACCCCCATCACTAACGGCGCTTCCGGCCCGACGATGGTGAGATCGATCTTCTCGCTTTGGGCGAAATTCAGCAGCGCCGGAATATCGGTAGCGCTGATTGCCACATTCTGCAGCGTGGGTTCCAGCGCGGTACCGGCGTTACCCGGCGCAACATAGACGGTTTCGACTTTTGGCGACTGAGCGGCTTTCCACGCCAGCGCGTGCTCGCGCCCGCCGTTGCCAATCACTAATACTTTCATCTGTTGCTCCATTAATGGCGGAAGTGGCGCATGTCGGTGAAGATCATCGCGATGCCGTGTTCATCGGCGGCGGCAATCACTTCATCATCGCGGATAGAACCGCCAGGCTGGATCACGCAGCTCACGCCCACGGCGGCAGCGGCGTCAATACCGTCGCGGAACGGGAAGAAGGCGTCAGAAGCCATTGCAGAACCTTTGACTTCCAGACCTTCATCGTCTGCCTTAATCCCGGCGATTTTCGCGGAATAAACGCGGCTCATCTGGCCTGCGCCAATGCCGATAGTCATATTCTCTTTCGCATAAACAATGGCGTTAGACTTCACGAATTTCGCCACTTTCCAGCAGAACAGCGCGTCACGCAGTTCCTGCTCACTCGGCTGACGTCTGGTCACCACGCGCAGATCGGCTTCCGTCACCATGCCCAGATCGCGATCCTGAACCAGCAGACCGCCGTTTACGCGTTTGAAGTCCAGACCCGGCACGCGTTCTGCCCACTGGCCGCAAACCAGCACGCGCACGTTCTGTTTGGCAGAAGTGATTTTCAGCGCTTCTGCAGAGGCCGATGGCGCGATGATCACTTCAACAAACTGGCGGGAGATGATGGCCTGAGCAGTTTCAGCATCCAGCTCGCGGTTGAAGGCGATAATGCCGCCGAACGCGGAGGTCGGATCGGTTTTATAGGCGCGATCGTAAGCGTCCAGAATAGAGGTGCTTACGGCAACGCCGCATGGGTTGGCGTGCTTAACGATAACGCAGGCCGGCTCGCTGAATTCTTTCACACATTCCAGCGCAGCGTCGGTGTCGGCAATATTGTTATAAGAGAGCGCTTTGCCCTGAACCTGCTGAGCGGTGGCGACCGACGCTTCTTTTATCTCTTCTTCTATATAGAAGGCGGCCTGCTGGTGGCTGTTCTCACCGTAACGCATATCCTGTTTTTTAATAAAGTTCAGGTTCAGGGTACGCGGGAAACGACCGGCGGCGTCTTTACTCTCGCCGTGGTAGGCCGGAACCATACTGCCAAAGTAGTTGGCAATCATGCTGTCGTACGCGGCGGTGTGTTCGAAGGCTTTGATGGCGAGGTCGAAACGCGTCTTCAGGGTCAGTGACCCTTCGTTGGCATCCATTTCGTTAATGATGGCGTTGTAGTCGCTGCTCTTTACCACAATGGCGACATCTTTATGATTCTTGGCGGCGGAGCGCACCATGGTCGGACCGCCAATATCAATGTTTTCAACCGCGTCTTCCAGCGAGCAGTCTTCACGGGCTACGGTCTGGGCGAACGGATACAGGTTCACCACAACCATATCAATAGGCGCGATACCGTGTTGTTCCATAATGCCATCATCCTGACCGCGACGGCCAAGAATGCCGCCGTGGACTTTCGGATGCAGGGTCTTCACGCGTCCATCCATCATTTCCGGGAAACCGGTGTAATCGGAAACTTCGGTCACCGGCAGACCTTTATCTGCTAACAGACGGGCAGTGCCTCCTGTCGACAGCAGCTCCACACCACGTGCGGAAAGTGCCTGGGCGAATTCGATGATACCGGCCTTGTCAGAAACACTGAGCAGAGCGCGGCGGACTGGACGACGTTGTTGCATGGTAAATCCCCTGGATTTGACTATTACAGAGAGCGTTAGCTGAATCTTTCTCGAAAAACTTAGCTAACGCCCCTTATGGGGCATCCTTGTTTTGCGGGGGGCATTGTAACGAAAACGTTTGCGCAACGCTCGCGAATTTTTCTTTTTCGATTTCGACATCGCTTTTCCCATTGTTGAAGATCCTTTATTGCAGGAACGATCTACGCAAAGATCGCCATCTTTGTGGATAAGTCTGTGTGTAAAAGGGTATAAGGCGGGGTTTTGCTGGGGAATGCAGCAGTCAGACATTTTTCTGCAATTTTTCTGTTGCGGATGCTCGGGAACTCCCTATAATGCGCCTCCATCGACACGGCGGATGTGAATCACTTCACACAAACAGCCGGTCCGGTTGAAGAGAAAAATCCTGAAATTCAGGGTTGACTCTGAAAGAGGAAAGCGTAATATACGCCACCTCGCGACAGAGCGCTGAAGCGCGTCGCAACTGCTCTTTAACAATTTATCAGACAATCTGTGTGGGCACTCAAAGTGACATGGATTCTTAATGTCGCAAGACAAAAAATGAATACCAAGTCTCTGAGTGAACACGTAATTCATTACGAAGTTTAAT
>NZ_JAPPSU010000020.1:0-40475 GCF_026719175.1 Citrobacter sp. R4 | reverse complement strand
GGCCAGGCCTCAGCATTTTATTATGGTGATCCCCTGGGCGAAATGCGCCTGGTAAGCAGAGTTTTTGAAATGTAAGGCCTTTGAATAAGACAAAAGGCTGCCTCATCGCTAACTTTGCAACAGTGCCACAATGTGCGTAATGACCCCCCTGACCTCCAACCCGTCCTCATCGTCATCAGGTATAGCCCTGAAGTTATCCAGCTTATCGAGTTCCTGGAGACACCGCTTGGGGTGTAGTCGCAATCGCATGATCCTGAATTCTTGTTCCAGGACACAGAGCACCAAAGACCCGTCAACGGGCGTGCCCCCAAAATCTACTATGAGCAGCGCACCAGGCTTTATCCCTTCCCGGAAAGAGTAGGTATCACTTCGAAAAAAGAATACTCCCGGCGCTCCTGTATTACAGTGCTGATCGAGTGACAGCCTGTTTTCCTGGTAGTCGGTTGCTGGCGATGGAAAACCCATTTTTAACGGCCTCCGTTGGGGTTAAAAAGCATGAATGTCCGGTTCTCTCCTTCCTGAGTGGAAATGTCTTTAAAAACGGTCACGTAGGTTTCAATCCACTGATTTGCTTGGCGACAACTCCAGTGAAAATTAATCAGCGCAAGCTGGCTGACAAAGGCTTCTGTCGTAACTGTCTGACGACCGTTCGGCTCACGCTTAATGCTCGCACGCCAGGCTGAGTCAATTTCATAGTGTCTAGGCATGAAAAACCTCCGATCAATATAGCTGTATGCATATGGGTCTTCCCTTGTTGTGGTGGCTGAAGGCATGATAATGGTGTATTTAATCGCCAGAGGTCACCGCCATGGACGAAAAGTCCCTCTACGCTCATATTCTCAACCTGTCCGATCCGTGGCAGGTAAAGTCCCTTTCTCTCGATGAAAATGCCGGTTCTGTTACTGTCACTATTGAGATCGCTGAAAACACCCGGCTAGCCTGTCCGACCTGCGGTAAATCCTGTTCTGTTCACGATCACCGTCATCGTAAATGGCGCCATCTTGATACCTGCCAGTTCACCACTATTGTTGAAGCCGATGTTCCACGAATTATGTGTCCGGAGCATGGCTGCCTGACGTTGCCTGTTCCGTGGGCTGGCCCCGGAAGCCGGTATACGTTGCTATTCGAATCGTTCGTTCTCTCATGGCTGAAAATCAGCACCGTTGATGCTGTCAGGAAGCAACTTAAGCTCAGTTGGAATGCGGTTGACGGCATTATGACCCGGGCAGTTAAGCGAGGTCTTGCCCGGATAAAAAAGCCATTATCCGCCCGTCATATGAATGTGGATGAGGTCGCCTTTAAAAAAGGACATCGTTACATAACGGTGATCTCCGATCGCGATGGTCGGGCGCTGGCCTTAACGGATGATCGCGGCACAGAGAGTCTTGCCGGCTATCTTCGCACGCTCACTGATGGGCAGTTGCTGGCTATCAAAACGCTCTCAATGGACATGAACGCGGGCTATATAAGAGCAGCGCGTATCCACTTACCCAGTGCGGTTGAGAAAATCGCCTTTGACCGCTTCCATGTGGCGAAGCAACTGGGCGAGGTAGTTGATAAAACCCGTCAGAATGAACATCCGCACCTCCCTGTTGAAAGCCGACACCAGGCAAAAGGAACCCGCTTCCTGTGGCAGTACAGCGATAAGTGGATGACCGAATCCCGGCAGGAAAAGCTGATGTGGCTGCGTGCACAGATGAAGCTGACGAGCCAGTGCTGGGCGCTGAAAGAGCTGGCAAAGGATATCTGGAACAGGCCATGGAGCGAGGAAAGACGGAGTGACTGGCAGAGATGGTTGGCGCTGGCGGCTAACAGTGACGTTCCCATGATGAAAAATGCCGCGAAAACGATAGGAAAAAGGCTGTACGGGATCCTGAATGCGATGCGACACAGTGTCTCAAACGGAAATGCGGAGGCACTTAACAGCAAGATCAGGCTGCTGAGGATAAAAGCCAGGGGATACCGAAACCGGGAGCGCTTTAAACTGGGGGTGATGTTCCACTACGGAAAGCTGAATATGGCGTTCTGAGCCTTCCCACCATGATCGGGGAAGACCCATGCATATACAGTATAAAGAATCAGTTTTATTCTTCAACACACTGTTTATTATGTTGTAACTACTCCCTACCTTCAGGTTCATGGTTCATTTTGTTAACGGTCTGTTGCTTCACAGCTTTGCTGATAGTCGCCCGGCTACAACCCAGCACTTTTTGAATCTGGCTCCAGGAGCTGCCGCTCGCAATCAGCCTGTTTATGGCGTCATAGCGAGACTGATTAACCTGGCGGCCTTTATACTTCCCTTCCCTTTTCGCCCTGGCGATCCCCTGCTGCTGCCGTTCCCGGCGCTGTTCATAGTCTCGCCTGGCGACGGCGGCCAGCATATCCAGCAACATATCGTTTATGGCCGAAAACATTCGGCTGTCAAAATCATTGTGACCCGATGCGAGCCAGGTTGTCGGAACGTTGACGGCCACAACCCGGATATCTTTCTGCCGGATCATTTTCTTCAGTGTGTTCCAGTCCTCCCCTACCAGGCGTGAAAGCCTGTCCACATCCTCTACCAGCAAGATATCGTTTTGCTGACAATCTTTCAGGAGCCGGAACAACTCAGGGCGTTCAAGCTTAGAACCTGATTCATTTTCAATGTAGTAGTTACAGATGCTCAGGCCGCGCTCGATGGCGAAGGTATTTATCGTGTCCAGGGCGCGTGTTGCATCCTGTTCAGTCGTGGATGCGCGTAAGTAAGCTCTGACAAAGCCTTTCGGTACTGTTTGAGTCATTATAGGGAACCAGTTCATTTTGAGTTAACCAGACACACCCATACAGTACCCATTTCAGTTGGTTCAGGGAAGGCACACTCAAAAAGAACCAGCAAACAGACCCCAGCCCTATAGTGACAACGTCACACTAAAAATTTACAACATAAAGATGATGTAAAGACACACCAAGATTTACACCATAAAGCGCACATAAAGACACAGCAACATTTACCATGTAAAGACACCATAAAGATAAATATATCTTTATTTGTGCTTTACATGGTAAAGCCATTGCATTATAAAGACACTGTAAAGACAAAAGTATCTTTACGAAAAACACACCATGTAAAGACATTCATATCTTTACATGAGCTTTACAACATAAAGAGAGGGATTCTGAAATGGGTAAAATCTTGCTTGTCGTATCAGATAAAGGTGGGGTAGGCAAAAGCACCTACGTGGCTAACACAGGCTCAATGCTGGTCAACAAAGGTAAGTCGGTAATTATCCTGAAGACAGATAAAAACCACGATCTGTTGAGCTGGAACGAAAAGCGGACAGATAACGGCTTACTCACTATCCCGGTTCACGCAGCTTACGGAAACGTCAGCAACGAAATTAAGCGCCTTAGTAAGCTGTGTGAAGTTCTCATTGTCGATTGCCCCGGCCACGACAGCCAGGAGTTCCGTAGCGCCCTGACAGTATCAGATATCGTGGTGACACTGGTTAAGCCGTCCTCTGATTTCGAAAGCGAAACACTGACCAGTGTTACAGAGAAAATCCGCACCGCTCAGAAAGCTAACGCAGCTCTGGAACCGTGGGTGCTGTTCACCAGAATCAACTCAGCGAAACCCCGCCACAGAAAAGCGGCCATTGATCTGGATAAATTACTGCGTTCGGACAACATCTGGATTCAACCTCTGAAAACCCGGATATCCGAGCTGGATGTGTATGAAAGCGCCTGTAATGAAGGGGCAGGGGTACATGACGTTAGCCGGGCATCGAGCCTTTCAACAGCGAAAGCACAGATTGAACTTGTGGCACAGGAAATTGGCATTTTATAGAAATATCAACAATATTCATCGAAATCTTTACATTGTAAATACACCATAAAGATACTATGATATTTACAATTAATGCATACCGTACAAGGGGAAATTTTCATGGCTTTAAAACTAAACCGCCCGAACATCGATGAATCTCAGCAACCAGCAACAAACGCAGAAACCGCGCGTTTTATCTCCGGCGCTACCAGAGCGCCTGTAGCGGGTAAACCAAAGTTGATGAACTTCAGACTGCCAGCGTACTTTGAGGAGATCCTGGAAGCGGAGGCGCAGAGAACAGGCCAGAGCAAGACAACCGTTCTAAAGGCAGCGCTGGCCGCATTCGATAACCTGGACGAGAACCTGAAAAACCACTGGCTGCTTGAATCTGCAAAATTAGGGTAGCGTTATGGCTAAGAAAAAGAGATATGTTGTGATGGTTAGAGATAAACCAAATACAGCGGCAATCAGCGATTATTAGCCTGGTTAGTATGGTTCGCTAACAGGCATAATAAGGCCGTTGCCTATGACTGCGGAGAATGGATTGTCGAACCATCACATTGGTTAAGAATTGGAAATCCAAAATAGAAAGAAACCTAAGGAAAGAAAAATGTTCATATTCAGATATATTAAAACTCTTATTAATATCTACTTGTTATACATCCAACCGATATTGGGGATGTTCCTTATAGGTATAGGCTTATGGGGGTTCTATGCACCTGATGAGGGAACTTGTACTAATCTCAATATTGAGTTATGCGCTGTATCAGCTATTGATGTTCTGAAGCCTGCTATTTTTGTATTTTTAGGCATTATTACCGTTGCCGGATGGTACTTTACCGAACTTCAGCCGAAGCTAAGGGGGGAGGGCAAGTATATGAAGGTAAAAACAGGTGTAAAACCGGAAGATTTCGTTAAGTAAAAACCGAGCCTAAAGACGTTAACCGTGGGGGATTTATGAATAAATCATGGCTTGAACAACAGGTGCAAAATGAAAAATTAAAAAAAGTACAGGAAGAGAAAAAAGATGGCACTATCCAAAAAGGATTGTACAGGGTTCGTATAAAAGACAAATACAGGTGGGATTTGTGGGAAAATGATTTCAGAGTTGTTATTGCTTATTCGAAAGATGATGCAGAGCTAAAATTTACAGAAATGACAGGTTTTAATGAGCATTACTATATAGAAAGCATTGAAAAAATAGTGCTTTCAGATATAGAAAAAATCTTACTGGAAAACTGAAAAGATAGTTATCCAGAGGTTTAGTTAAATAATGGCGTCAGTTTTTCAACCAGTAGCAGATCGCTTAAACCGTCTAAAGAAACAACTTCTATACCAGAATCAACAAGTGAATCAACTCCACATACTTCACCGAAGCCGATAACCATAATCGGCTTTCGGTCTATCAAATCAAAAATCACCAAAGGCAATATTACACTGTTAATCGCTTCAAACTCCTGAAAAAACATTTCAGAGCCGTATTCGCTGGCAGGAAAAAGAATCTCACTTAATCTCAAACCATAAAAAATATGGTAGTGTTCTTTAAGGTTATCCTTTAAAATATTAACAGCCTTAGAATATTTTTCGTTAATAAACTCTTTAACCTGATATTTCATAACTCTCTCCAACAAGAACCGACTGTAGGTCACCGGGCAAACGTTGCGGAATGGCGTCAGAGACGTCATTTTGCGGCGTTTGCCCTATCCTGCATCGCAGTGAAAAGAACTCGCCTCGTGCGCTATGATTAACCGATGATAAAAGGCTGAAAGAAGCACTGCAAGCCGACTGGATAACATTGTTGCTTCACGGCTGATCATCATTGGTTGCCTCAGTGCTAGTGTGCTTTGCATCAGGAACCAGAAGACGATACCACGGCATTTTTTTGTTAAGCAGCTCCATCAGGGGAGTGGCAAACAAACTCAATCCCCACAGCGTTACGATTACTGGAATCGTGAAATTTTGCGGCGTCCAGAACTGGCGCTCAAGGTGGAACCATGTAACAACACAGAGCATTCCACCAATCCAGAAAATAGCTTTACTGAAAGCCCCCAGGACTGCCAGAGAAATAACAGAGACTAAATGCAGTGCGCCAGCCGTAGCAAGACGTAGATAAAACCAGAACCATTTAGCGTGCCGGATAACCGGGTTACCGTTCGTTTCTCGCAATCGTTTTTTACGTTCCCGGATGATTTCTTTTTTCAGCTTACTTCGTTCGGCTCCCTGCGGAAACTCATATATTTTAGCCATGTTTTGCCTCACTTATTCTTTTTTGGTGGAACGACTTTGTCAAACTCCTCTAAAAATGCCATATCATCTTCCGAAAAGGATGAGGATTTTTCATTTATACTAAACTCAAATCTAAGCATGTGAGCCATTCTCCCTTTTTTCCCAACAACAGAGAAAGATAACTGATTTATTTCCGTTTTCTCAATTATCTCATTAATGCTTTTATTGATAACATCACGAACAAAAAATGAGTATTTAGGATACTTATATTTCTTCTCCCCTTCCTCAATAGTATAAAGTCCCATTTCCTCTTTTAAATCATCCACGGATATATCAAAAGATTTTTTTGAACTATTCTGACTGTAATATTTCCTAATGACTTGATAAAGGTTTGTTGAGTTTACACTGTTCAACAACACAACTGATTTCAATACCTGAGTGGTATATCTATTTTCAGAACCAATCAACTTAGAAAAATATCGCTTAGCTGTATTTGTGAATTTTATCCGTACAGTTGCAAGATGATCGTAATAGGCACAGAATTCTGTTAAGTTTAAATCCAAGCGATCAGGTATTTTATTCTTAGATGATAGTATCCCAAGTTCATCAGCCAAATTTTTTAAATCATCTCTGTTTAAAACTAACGTAGTTGAAGAAAGAACTTTAGCTCCCTCTTTCAGAGCTGCATAAGAGGCATATTTATCTAAAGAAGTAGCTTTTGAAAAAAAGTCAGCATCAACCTCCAAAATATCATCATCTAACATTTCCTTTGTATCAATCTGGCAAAGAGCCAGAAAAAGCACTCTTTTTGCTGAAAGGGAAAGGGATGCAAGAGTTACCCCAACTTCATTTCTATGTCTAACTTTCGTTAATCCCGTTACTGTCTTCACGATAAGCCTCATATAACCTTTCCTATGTAGGCAAATCATAACCCCACAAAGGTTGTAATTCAAGACAACAATACAACCTTTAATTAAAAAACCTCTCACCTTTAGATATGAAGATCTGAGGATCTTCATATCTAAAGATAGCAACAACCGCATGTTTCACTTGATGTTCAGTCAAACTGTGGAAACCGTTAAAAATCTTCTCACCTTACGTGAAAAATCCTCTCATCTTTAGTGAAAAATCTAACTACCTTAACTTAAAAATCTTCTCACCTTACGTGAAAAATCCTCTCACCTTACGTGAAAAATCCTCTCACCTTTAGCAATTTTTTTCCATAATTTTCAGGTAATTGAAGCGAGCTAAGTTTTTAAGTTTTTAAGATCAAGAAGAAAATATAAGGCTTTTAATGCACAGCGTCTGTGGATAACTCAGCATAAATCCAGAGGATAGATCCGTCTGGCCTCCCTGAGCACTGCACCACCAAAAATTGAGCAAATATTAACCTTAGCGCGTAAGTGCTCTATTGAAACCCCGTGGAAATTCCGCTTCCTCGCTCACTCGCGGGCTTCGCCCTGTCGTTCGGCTGCGGCGAGCGGTGTAATCTCTCTAAAAGATCCAGACGGGATCCTTTTCCGATCCAATTCTTAAATGCTCTCAAAAGCCCTCAGAGGCGTTTTAACCGCTTTAACCCGGTCATGGTTCAACGGAGCGGGTAAAATGCGCTTAGAACGTCATACAGCTCGTTTTTAACCTGATCCCTAATCAGGGGGTATAACAGAGGCGGCCAAAAAATCCGGCCTTGCTCGTCAGAGTATCTACCGCGCATTATCCCCGAACGGAAACCCGACCATCACAACACTTGCACAGCTTGCAGCAGTAGCCGGGTTACAGTTCACTCTCAGTAAGCCCAACCACTAACCTTTCAGACAAGCCCCTCATACCGGGGGGATTATTTCTTACGCCAGCAAAATTTCACGACCGGCGAGGATGGCCAAGTGTTTTTTGCTGGCAATTTTCGTGCAGCAGCTGGCGCCCGGATTCATTTTTTGCTGTCAGGCATCAATCGGTTTCAGCAACCCGCCCCGTAATTCGCTGCTAACGCATCTCATAACGCGCAGATACAGCGCCCCGCGCCAGTGTTTCACACTGACCCGGCGTACCGTTCGCAAGCTCACGCGCTAACTGCGACAGGCTAAACATCGTCTGATAGTCAGAAATTGGCCTGGCAGGGGTGAGGGGGGTTATCGCTCTCATTCGGGCTTGTTGGTTCGCCAGTCCTGGCGAACGTCTCCGGCGCGATGTTACGACAGCGCATTATGTAACTACAGTTCGCGCCTCTTTCGGAAATCCCTTCATGCGCGGTAAAGCAATATACATCTTTATGTAATCTTTACAATGTAAAGCATTAAAAATGATTCCATAACCATCATTTGATGGTATAATGAATTTGTTGGTTGGGAATGGTTCCCTGCCAGATTCCAGAAGCCCACACGGGCGGGAGCGAAAAATGAATATTCAGGAAGCATTAAACGTTTTTGGTTTATCCGGTGATCTGACTGAAAAGGACATCAAGGCGGCATACAAAAAAGCGGCTTTAAAATATCATCCAGACCGCAATCCATTGGGTGCCGAGCTGATGAAAGCAGTAAATGCTGCGTTTGATTTTCTCATGGCTAACATTGATAAAATCAATCAGTTTCAAAGCACTGATGAAAACGCACGTTACAACTACGGTGAAGATCTGGAAAAAGTTCTGAATACGCTTTCCGGCCTTACAGGGATTGTCTATGAAGTTATTGGTAATTGGGTCTGGATTAGCGGAGAAACTAAAGAACACAAAGACATTTTAAAGGAAATGGGCTGTAAGTGGGCATCTAAGAAAAAACAATGGTTTTACCGTCCTGAAGAACACAAAAGCCGCTGGAACCGTAAAGAACACAGCATTGAAGAAATTCGTGAAATGTATGGTACAGCGGGTAAACGTAAGGCGTCAGGCTGGACACGTGTAGAAGCAAGCGCATAACCGGAATGGGGGCGAAAGCCCCCTAGAACATGGCAAAGATTGATTCGGAGACACGTTGATGAAAAACAAGACCATAACGGAAGCGGAGCTGATAAACATTTTTGAAAGTTACGGAGCCTACATTTGCCCGGATGAGATCGAAGTTACAGCCAAAGAATGCAATGAAAATGGTTCAGTCTTGCACCGTGGCTTAAACGCAGAAGGATGGGCGCATCTTTTTGCGAAGGAAGAAGCATATCAGCAGGAATGCGAAGCCCAGGAAGCTGCAAGTGATGATGGACACTTTGATGAATAGTCTTAAAACTGCCGTAATTCGATTTACGGCTTTTTTATTGAGTTCAAAAGGCTGAATCGATGAAAGAACAGAAAAATTTCTTTGAACGGTATAAACCGGTGTTTGAAATCGTTTGTCGAATCCTGGGGAACGGCTGGCGTGTAAATCTGCTCGATGATTGCCAGTACAGGATTAAGCTAACCTCACCTGATTTTAAAAATTACTCTATACATATTCGAATGGAGAAAGGAAGGTTAGTTATCATTGGAAGCGTAGATAGTCGCAGCTGGAGAAGTCCTTACCATACTTGCACAGTATCGCCAGAGCGTAACCCTGTAGAAATCGCCGCCGATATTGAAAAGAAAATCCTGTCGGATGCTTTAGATAATGTAGATATGGCGCGAGAGTATGAACAACAGTTACAGCAAAAACGCGAGAAAAAACTGATCCTGAAAGGAATGCTATCTCGTTTAGTGCATCTTGAAAGCTGGCATGGGACATTGACCGGGTTTAAAGTTGAGAATGGGTTAGATGGTAACGTATCAGAACGGGGCGACGGATATGAAATGGTAATTCGTGGCCTGAGTGTAGATCAGCTCATAAAGGTAGCGGGGTTTATTAAACAGCTATGAGGCAAAAAATGAATGAAGTCCTGAGCGACAGGAAAAACAAAGGTAATGTAACATACAGGATTGTTGTGTCTGAAGATGCAACACGTTTGTTTATTGAACTTGAAAAACTGATGAAGGTACGCTCTAAAGAAGCGGATAAAAAAACAACTAAAAAGATTGTTTTCCAAAAATCATTTTATTACGAAGAATTCTCGAACGTTAAAGATGAAATTGATGATCCAATTTTATTGAAATTCTATACAGATACTATTGTGAAGGTACAAAATCATGAGTTTTAAGCCAACACCTGAAGAGGTGAAACAAGCACGTATTAAAGCTGGCTTTACGCAGCAGGAAGCCGCTGAACGGTTTGGTTTTACGTTATCAGCCTGGCAAGCCAAAGAAACATCCGGTAAAACGTCTCGTGGTTTAGCCGCTGGTACGTATGAATTACTTTTGCTCCTGGCTGATGAACATCCAGATTACCAGCTCGTTAAGAGAGAAAAAAATCAGGATAAAGTGACTAAATAAATTGCATTACCATCATATGATGGTATAATTTATTTGTAGGTCGGGAATAGTTCCTTACCATGATCCAGTAGCCCAAACGGGCGGGAGACTAAAATGAACACGTATGTTATCACTTTCCAGGCTTTAAACACTAAGAAAGAAAAAATCACCTGCTCTGCTTTTGTCCATTCAGAAACTCTCTTCCTTGCCGTTCATTCTTTCGAAGATAAAAATCGCGGTCGTGGTTATGTTATCACGTCTGTTAGTGAATTGTTGTCCGAGGAACTGACGGCGAAAAATTCCCTCAAGAAAAATATTAACTTTTGGTTTAATGAGTGTGGTTTAAGTAAATCTGAGGTTATAAACGAAGTAATTAACTGGAAGAATTTCGCATATACCCTTAAAGAACTGGAGGAAGCCAAAAATGAAGCGATAAGAGAACTGCGGAGTTAATCAATTAGGGGTGGTATCAGGTTGTGGAGGCAACCTGATACCGTGACACTCAATTCCCTCGCGAGGAATATAAAATGTCGGAACGCATGTTATCAGCAATACAGACTGTTGAAAAGGGTGGGCGTCCGGTTTTTCCCTTGATGCCATTCTCTGCTTTTCCTGAGTACATGGCATTACTCAGAAAAGCCCTGGAAAAGAAAGAAACAAAAGCACTGATAGAAAAACAGGAGGTGCTATGAAAAAACAGGAGTTTTTAGATTTTATCAGTGCAGAACAGAGGCGGGGAGCTGTCCGGTTTTCGCTGGGATTTAACAGCAAAGGGGAAATTGTATTGCACTGGACTAACGAGGCCGGGTTAAGAGTCTGGAGTATACTAAGCGGTAACAGGGGAAAAAGTCCCAGCCGGGCAAACCGGGAAAGAATGAGTAACCTCCGCCGCTGGCTCCATGATGCCCGGCAGGGCATGGAAGGCGACACACCAGAGGCAGAATAAAATTCCCGTTCCTGAATCGCCGAAGCCCTCCCGTTTACGGGAGGTGCTTTTTTTGTATATTCCGTAAAACAGCGCTCGCGCCCCCTGCCAGGCCATTCGCGTAGCGAATTTATTTCCGCCCAAGTTAGCCGCGAATCCGTTGTCTCCGGTCGCAGACGCACCAGATCACAGCCACGATAGCCTTTCATTTTTTGCATTTCGATGGACGCTGAAGCACAATTTATGTGTGGAGGTAGTTCACTGCGATGCAGGATAGGGCAAACGCCGCAAAATGACGTCTCTGACGCCATTCCGCAACGTTTGCCCGGTGACCTACAGTCGGTTCTTGTTGGAGAGTTTTATGAAAAAAGTTCAATTCAGGATTGAAGAAAGCCAACATGATGATCTACTTGATTGTCTTAAAACACTTTATCCAGATGAACCGGGTTTAACCGTGGCAAAAGGAATGAAGCTGCTTGCCAATGCTTTACTGAAAAGCAAGGTTAAAAATGAAGATGTTAATGTGTCAAAAGACAATGATGATTTTATCAAAACCACAATGTATTTGACAGGGAAACAAAGAACTTTAATAGAGAAAGCGGCTCATCGTCATGGCTGGAATTTATCCAGAGAATGTCGTTATCGAATCCAGACGACACTTGAAAATGAACTTGATTTTTTCGATCAGGAACTTCTGGTGATGAATCGTTGCCGTAATGCAATAGATAAAATAGGGCGAAACTTTCATTATATTATCGTTAATGATAATGCCAGAGTACTTGATAAAGATGGGTTCTATCAGGACGCTGAGCGGTTGAGTTCAGAGATAATGAGTCTCAAAAGTGAGTTTGAAAACTACATTATGTTATGCAAAGGGCGAACTGTTTCTAACAAGGTTGAGGTGTAATCATGGGCGTTTATGTTGACAAGGAATTCAGGGTTAAGCGTAAGTCCTCTGAAGCTGGCCGCAAGTCTGCTTTCGCCCATAAAGTTAAAAATGGTGGTAAAAACTATCAACGCAACGTTCAGGAACGTATCAACCGCAAGGGTGCCAGTAAGGAGGTTGTTGTCAAAATCTCAGGAGGTGCGATTACCCGGCAGGGAGTTCGAAACAGTATTGACTATATGAGCCGGGAGTCAGAGCTGCCAGTGATGAGTGAAAGCGGTCAGGTATGGAAAGGTGATGAGATTCAGGAGGCTAAAGAGCACATGATAGATCGTGCTAATGACCCTCAAAATGTTTTCGATGATAAAGGTAAGGAAAATAAAAAAGTAACCCAAAATATTGTGTTTTCACCGCCTGTATCAGCAAAGGTAAAACCTGAAGATCTGCTTGAGTCTGTCAGGAAAACGATGAACAAGAAGTACCCAAATCATCGTTTTGTGCTTGGCTATCATAACGACAAAAAAGAACATCCACACGTGCATGTCGTTTTTCGTATTCGTGATAATGACGGTAAACGAGCTGATATCAGGAAAAAAGATTTACGGGAAATTCGTACAGGTTTTTGTGAAGAGCTGAAGATGAAGGGCTATGACGTTAAAGCCACTCATAAGCAGCAGCATGGACTTAACCAGTCTATTAAAGATGCGCACAAAACAGCGCCAAAACGACAGAAGGGCGTTTATGAGGTTGTTGATGTTGGCTACGACCATTATCAGAACGATAAAACCAAACCAAAGCAGCATTTCATAAAGCTTAAGACACTGAACAAGGGCGTGGAGAAAACATATTGGGGGGCTGATTTTGGTGAGTTAACCACTCGCGAGAACGTTAAGAAAGGTGATCTTGTTAAGCTGAAGAAGTTAGGACAAAAGGAGGTGAAAATCCCTGCACTTGATAAGAACGGTGTACAGCATGGCTGGAAGACTGCACACAGGAATGAGTGGCAGCTAGAGAACCTGGGGGTTAAGGGCATAGACAGAATCTCTTCATCCAGTAAAGAGCTGGTGCTGAACAGCGCGGAGATGATTAAGAAACAGCAACTCCAGATGAGAAATTTCTCGCAAATAAAACAGTCGATGATTCAAAGCGAACAGAAAGTGAAAATCGGAATTCGTTTAGGATAATTCATACTCTCCGGTAACTTATTGATTAAGATCGATTTATTTATCTTGTTAGCAGAGTTTTTGTAAAAAGTAACTAGCGGTAAAAAATTTAGTTAACTTGACTATAAAATAAGCGCATGGTGATCAATCGATCTGCTTTTTTGTTATCAAATAGCATATGTATCTAGATATAAATAAAATACAAGCACAAACAAAATGAAATGTGTCGTAAATGCGATCTAAAGATCTGCTTGTGTGGTTGAACGCAGCACATGTAGCTGATAAAGTTTTTATGAGATGTAAATTTGTCCTTTTGTTTTTTTTCTCTGATTCGGGGTCATCCGAGTCGAGAGAGCGCCTGAAAGGAAAAACTATGGAATGGTATGTTTTGCAATTCACCACTACGAGATTTGCAGCAGTTTTTGCTCATCTCGAACGCCTGAACTTCTCTTACTTCTGTCCTATGGAGACTGAAAGGTATCGTCGCCCGGATAAGATAATTTCATATCGAGAAAGACGTTTGCCGCTTTTTCCCGGTTATCTTTTTATCCAGGCAGATTTTGAAGAGGTTCATTCCACTACAATAACTGCTATCCCTTACGTACAACGCTTTATCTCATTTGGCGGTGAGCCTTTACCTGTACCAGAAGATGTGATGGCGGAGCTTTTGTACAGACAATCACATACAACAGCTCAGGCAAATCTTTTAAGGAAATCAATTCCACACGATTTTGCTGAAATTCTACTCATGGATAATCCGCAGCAAAGAAGTATGGCTTTCATCCACTACATCACAGAGAGAAGCTTAACCCACAAAATGAAACGGAAGAAAAATGACTGCTACCCGAAAAAAAACCGCAACGAGACGCAAGCCCCAACGTAATACACTCTACCTGCCCTCAGCTTCTCGTGAGGAACTGGATAAAATTGCTCTGGAGATTGGCTATCGCAGGGGGCGACGTATTTCAAGCTCTGGTGTTGTCCAGTACCTCATAAAAAAATATTCCAGCCAGGCTATTGAGGAGCTGATAAACGAAGACGATGAAGACGATGACGACTTCGATGACTAACCATTCAGTCTAAACTTTCCGCGCTGTTCTGGCCGGGAGAAAATCATGTTATCTACTACTGCTTTTGCGGCGCTTGCTTTGCAATGCGCGGCCAGCGTTCATCCCGATACTGCGCATGAAGTTGCAAGGGTTGAATCTGGTTTTAACCCATATGCTATTGCCGAGATAATACCGAAGGTTGAACGTAAGCCCGGTGACAAAGGCGTAGTGTCCTACTTTCCCAAAACTAAGGAGGCTGCACTCCAGATCGTAAATCAAATTGAATCACGAAATCATCGTTACTCAGTCGGTCTTATGCAAATAACGAGTACGAATTTTGCAAACTTCAATACAACCGCTGAGAAAATGTTTGACCCCTGCGAAAATCTCAAGGTTTCAGAGCAAATTTTGGTGGATTGTTATAAACGTGGTGGCGATATTTTACGTGGCCTGAGTTGCTATTATTCCGGCAATCCAGAAACAGGAACTAAACCTGAATCAGATTTTAATAACACCAGTTATATACAGCGCATAGGGTTTAATCCGCCTGATAACAAAAAAAACTGGGTGGTTCCTTCAGTTAAAGATGCAATCAGAAAGGAGAATGTAACACAGAGTATCAAACCTAAAGAAGTTACCGTATATCCCCAATATGCCATGCGTGGCACTGTTTTAGATGAAAAGGAAACAAACGATGTTAAAACTCAATAAACGTTATTTAACTCTTTCTGTATTTATGGCTGCATTGATGCTTTGTGTAGCAGAACCCGCCTTTGCTGATGATGTATCCACTAAAACAACTGGCTTCTTGCAGAAGATTATCGATTTTCTGACGGATATCCGTAAGCCAGCAATCACCATCATTGCGCTGGTAATTGGTTATATCGCTATCTTCTCACGCCAGCATGCAGCGTGGATTACGCCTTTAATTATCGGGATTATCATCTTTATTGTTGCGCCATATCTGCCTGACTGGTTAGCGTAATATGTAATAAAAGGGGGCGTAAAAATGAGTACCGTTTTTAAAGGGCTGACACGCCCCGCTTTGATTAGGGGGCTGGGCGTTCCGCTCTACCCCTTTCTTGGAATGTGCGTTATCTGCGTTTTGCTTGGTGTCTGGATTCATGAGGCTATGTATGCCCTCATCCTCCCTGGCTGGTATGCCATCAAGCGAGTTACGAAGATAGATGAACGCTTTTTTGACCTGCTTTATCTGCGAATGCAAATCAAAGGTAATCCTCTGGCAAACAAGCGCTTCAATGCCGTCCATTATGCGGGGAGTTCGTACGACGCAGTCGATATATCGAAAGTGGACAATTTTATGAAGCTTAAAGACCAGTCTTCTCTTGAAGAGTTAATCCCGTATTCATCACACATCACTGATAACCTCATTGTTACCAGAAACCATGATCTACTGGCGACCTGGCAGATTGACGGAGCTTATTTTGAATGTGTAGATGAAGCGGATCTAGCCTTGCTTACTGACCAGCTCAATACGCTGATACGTAGTTTTGATGGGAAACCCGTTACCTTTTATACGCATCGTATTCGGGTTAGAAAAGAAGTGCGACCTGTATTTGACAGCAAGATCCCATTCGTCAACAGAGTGATGAACGATTATTACGAATCGCTTTCGGCGGCTGAGTATTTTGAAAACAAATTATACTTAACCGTATGCTATAAACCGTTCAGCGCTGAAGATAAAGTGACGCATTTTCTTTCAAGGAAAAAGGGTAATAAAAATATCTTCGAAGAACCCATTAATGATATGAATGAAATATGTGGCAGATTGAGCACCTATCTCTCCCGGTTTCATTCCCGTCGTCTTGGGTTATATGAAGAAAATAATATAGTTTATTCAGAACAGCTTACGCTGTTCCAGAAACTGCTATCCGGGCGCTGGCAGAAAGTCAGAGTCACCAATAGTCCGTTTTATACATACCTGGGTGGTAAAGACCTGTTCTTTGGTAACGATGCTGGACAAATCACTGCCTCTGACCATGCCCGGTACTTTCGTTGCATCGAGATCAAGGACTACTTTCAGGAAACGGATGCCGGAATTTTTGATGCACTGATGTATCTCCCGGTTGAGTATGTACAGACTTCCTCTTTAACTCCGATAGACAAGCAGTCTGCAATCAAGGCGCTGGATGATCAGATCGACAAACTCGAAATGACCGATGATGCCGCTAAATCCTTGCTCGCTGATTTGAAAGTTGGTCTCGATATGGTCTCCAGCGGCTATATTTCTTTCGGGAAAAGTCACCAGACACTGATTGTTTACGCAGATTCGCCGGAGCGTCTGGTGAAGGACACCAATATTGTAACGACGACCCTGGAGGATTTAGGGCTGATCGTAACCTATTCAACCTTGAGTCTTGGCGCAGCGTATTTTGCTCAGTTACCTGGTAACTACACGTTACGGCCACGCCTGAGTTCTATCAGCAGTCTGAACTTTGCCGAAATGGAAAGCTTCCATAATTTCTTTACGGGCAAGGAGAAAGGAAATACCTGGGGTAACAACCTTATCACCCTGGGCGGCTCAGGAAATGATATTTATAACCTGAACTATCACATGACTACCGAGCATCAAAATTACTTCGGTAAAAACCCCACGCTGGGGCATACCGAAATTCTTGGTACGTCAAACGTGGGTAAAACGGTAGTGATGATGACTAAGGCTTTCGCCGCCCAGCAGTTCGGAACGCCGGAGTCTTTTCCACCTGAGAGGAAATTAAAGAAGTTAACTACAGTATTTTTCGACAAAGATCGGGCAGCGGAACCCGGTATACGTTCAATGGGAGGTGCTTACTTTCGGGTGAAAGAAGGAGAGCCGACTGGCTGGAACCCTGCGGCTTTGCCACCAACCAAACGAAATATTTCCTTTATGAAAGACCTGGTGAGGCTACTTTGTACGCTTAACAGTGAGCCGCTTGATGATTACCAGAACCGCCTGATTTCTGATGCCGTTGAGCGCCTGATGCAGAGGTCAAACCGCTCTTATCCGATCAGTAAGTTGCGACCACTCATTCTGGAGCCTGATGATACTGAAACCCGGCGGCATGGGCTTAAAGCACGCCTGAATGCCTGGGTGCAGGGAGGGGAATTTGGCTGGGTGTTTGATAACCCGGACGATACGTTTGATGTGGACAACCTGGACGTTTTCGGTATAGACGGAACGGAGTTTCTGGATAACAAAGTACTTTCCAGCGCCGCTTCATTCTATCTCATCTACCGTGTCACCATGCTGGCTGATGGCCGCCGACTCCTTATCTACATGGATGAGTTCTGGCAATGGATTAACAACGAAGCGTTCAGAGATTTTGTTTATAACAAACTCAAAACCGCGCGTAAGCTGGATATGGTGCTTGTCGTAGCGACACAATCGCCGGATGAACTAATTAAATCACCTATCGCGGCTGCCGTTCGTGAGCAGTGCGCAACACATATTTATCTGGCGAACCCCAAAGCGAAACGTAGTGAGTACGTAGACGAGTTGGAAGTGAGAGAACTTTATTTTGACAAAATTAAAGCCATTGACCCGTTATCTCGTCAGTTCCTGGTCGTCAAAAACCCACAGAGGAAGGGGGAAAGTGATGATTTTGCGGCTTTCGCAAGACTGGATTTGGGAAAAGCGGCGTATTACCTACCGGTTCTCAGCGCATCGAAACCCCAGCTTGAACTGTTCGATGAAATCTGGAAAGAGGGTATGAAGCCGGAAGAGTGGCTTGATACCTATCTGGAACGTGCAAACCTGATTTAAGGAATCCCTATGAAAAAGCATATCGTTGCGGCACTTATCGCCTCTGTTACGGTTATTTCTGGTGCTCAGGCTGGTGTTCCCGTTGCCATTGATGCAAACCCTGAATGGGCTGTCGAAGCGCAGCGCTGGACAGAACGCCTCAAACAGTGGCAGGACACCGTGAACCACTACCAGAAACAGATTAATGCCTATAAGCAGGAGCTGCTGACCAAAACGGGCATTCGTGATGTTCAGGGACTGGTGCAGTCTGCGCAATCTGTCAGTAAGGAGCTGGAGAATATTTACGACCAGGGGAACTCCTTCATTGATGATTACATTAAGAACCCGGAAGCCACCCTGTCTGAGCAAGCCAGATCACTACTGGCCGATTATAAGGTGACAAACACCTGTAAGGGGCTGGGATATACGGGCGACCTGGTGCGGGGCTGTGAAGCCTCGTTCCTGTCCCAACTGGCGGGGATCGAGTACGGCAATAAGCTGGAAAGTAAACTGCGTGAAGATAATCAGGAAATGGCCGACCTTATCGACCAGGTGAAGAACGCCCAGGACACGAAAGCCACGCAGGACGCGACAAACGCTGTATCTCTGGCAAGCCTGAAATTTAACAAGCTCAAATTTCAGTATGAAATGTATCGCGATAAGCAGCGCGATCTTGCAGAATACAAGGAGAAAATGTTACAGGCTGCTTTCCAGGAGAAACAATTAGGGGCTGTTAATAAAGAAACTCCAGTTGTTGATTATAAGGCAGCATTTGAGCAGCAGAGTTATGAAATGAACTGAGGGGGCATTTTGAAAAAATATGGATTAGTTGCGGCGTTGGGGCTTACATTCTTTCTTACCGGGTGTGAAGAGGTTAAATCTGTAGACTGGTGGCAGTCTCACGTAGACGATGCAACGAAAAAAGTAGCTGAATGCAAAAAGTCTGGGAGTGATAGCGAAAATTGTAAAAACGCTAAGGAAGGTTTGTTTAGGTATAAGCAATTACATCCTAAGCATGTTGACTATAAAGATGCATTCAAAAATGTATTGGGTAAAGATGGAAGTTAAAAGGAGCCACTATGGCAACTTCTAGGTATTTCCAGGCCGCTCATGACGTTATTGTTAAAACTCTTGACCAGTCTTTGACTGGTCAGTTAGATAACTTTTCTTCAATAGCGTCTCAGTTGGGTAAGTATGGTATTTCCATTTATATATTGTGGTATGCTTATACCACAATAGTTGGGAAGCAAAAAACCGCAGTGCAGGATTTTTTATGGAATCTATGTCGATTCTGGTTAATTCTTGTTTTTGTCAAAAATATGGGGGGGTGGTTAGATAGTGCAACTCAGGCCATTGATGGGCTGAAGGAAACATTTGCAGGAGGTGATCCTTGGAAATGGGTTGACGAGCTTTGGGAGAAAGTTCAGCAGGTAGCTGCATATCTTATGTCCAAAGATACTTCGAAGTATGTGAAAACAGATGGGGCAATCGCATCTTTATTAACATATGCTGGAGGGATAATTGCATTATTGCTAACTTCAATAGTTTATCTCGCCGCCGAAGTTACTATTAAGATACTTACTATTACCGCGCCGTTGTTTATTATTTGTCTTTCATTTGGTTTTTTAAGGCAGATGTTTAATAGCTGGCTTCAGTTAATATTTAGCTCATGCTTCATATTCTTGT
The DNA here is from genome assembly GCF_026719175.1 of Citrobacter sp. R4. Taxonomy (NCBI): domain Bacteria; kingdom Pseudomonadati; phylum Pseudomonadota; class Gammaproteobacteria; order Enterobacterales; family Enterobacteriaceae; genus Citrobacter; species Citrobacter sp. R4. Next base: position 20,690 of record NZ_JAPPSU010000020.1, on the reverse strand, counting down.
TTTGTGGACTGGCAATTAAAGCGGGAATGACGTTCCTTAATGGCATTCTGACAATCTCGATAGCTAACGCAGATGAATTAAATCTGATATCAACAGGTGCTCAGGCCGGGGTTGCAGGTGCATTTATGGCCTGGATTATCTGGCAAGCCAAAACCTATGCTTCCCAGCTCGCAGGGGTAGGTGTTGAAGGCGCGATGCAAGGGGCAGCCGCAATGGGGATTGGTGCTGGCGTGTTCGGCGCTTCCCGTATGGGGCGTAATCTGCTTGGTATGGGTAAAAATGCAGGGATTGGCGCATGGAAAGGCGTTCGCCGTCAGGATGGAGGGTTCAACCAGTCTCCTGGTGTATCCGGTAAGTTGGGGAATCTGACCGGGCAGGGCGTTAATATTGGCGCTAAGAGGCTTCGCCAGGCTGCGATAGATGCGGCGAAAAAGAAATATGGAGGTTAACCGATTTATTATTTAAATCTGTCAACTCTGAGTATTCCGCAGTAAATATTCACTCCTCTATTTAGGTTCTCACATTATGAAACTACTTATCACGGCTATCGTGACGCTTTGCCTTGTCGGATGCCAGGCGTCACATAAACAACCTCCGGTATCCGGAAAAAGCGAACCTGTTAATTCAGCAGAGGTAATGCGCAATGGGGTTTAAACTCTCAGGATTAAAACTTCCCGGTTTTAACAAGAAAAAAGAAGTAACAGACTCTTCAACTACTTTTGAAGAGAAAAATGTATTGATGCAGGAGAAAATGAACCGCATTTATAAATTCGGTGGTATTGCAGGAATTGCCGTAGGTGTGTTGTCTCTGCTGGCACTGAATGGAGCGCTACCGTTAAAGAGTACGGTTGTCGAAGCTTATCTTATTAATGGTGTCACTGGCGTTGCTGAAAGACTGACTTCTGTTAAAAAAGAAAACCTCTCTGAAAATGAAGCGCTGGCGAAATACTTCATTACTCAGTATGTGAAGCGTCGTGAAGGGTATAACTATTTCAGTCTCCAGCATGATTATGATTATGTTCTGTTATACAGCGCTGAGAATGTGGCGACGGATTACAACGCTTTAATCAACGGCAACCAGTCACCAAAGGTTATTTATAATAAAGCGGAAAAAACCGCATCTGTTCAGGATAATCCGTCCGTGATTATCAGTCCGTCATCCCGGCGCGATGATAAGGATATGGGAGCATATATCCGGTTTAAATTAACCATTCGAAATGTCGCGACAGGCCAGGATGATTATGAATACTGGAACGTCCGGTTGACCTACCGTATTGAACCACAGGTCGAAATGGCATCGGGTGACCGAAACAATAACCCGCTTAAATTCGTTGTAACGAGCTATGTACGCGATAAAGAAGTGAAAGGGTGAAAACTATGAAAATGAATAAAGGAGCGCTAATTGTGGCGCTTCTGTTGGTGTCGCACGTCTGCCATGCAGCCGTTACGCCAGCAGCCAGCCGTTTTGATCCCCGTAATCAGATTGTCAGTTATAACCCGCAAAACACGACAGTCATAAACAGTGCGGTTGGCTATACAACCACACTGGTATTTGACGAGGATGAAACGGTCATCAGTGCCAGAACCGGCTTTCCCCAGGGCTGGGAAGTGAACAAAGAAGATAACCTGGTGTATCTCGAAGTGAAGCCCGTCAAACAGACCGTACAGAAGAACAGTACCGATGACAATGGCAACCAGTCTTCAGAGGTGGTCAGTGTAGCCCTTGATCCTGAAAACGACCTGGAACGCTGGCGAACAAACCTGTTTGTTCGCACAACAAAACGTAATTACAGCATGGAGCTGAACGCCCGAACGTTCCGGCAGCCGGATAAGATCGCGTTTGTTGTTAATTACCAGTACCCGCAGGAACGCCGGAAGGAGCAAGCCGAAATCGAGAAGAAACGGATTGAGGCTCTTAACAAGCGGCAGGAGGAGCAGGCAATCAACCGTTCTCTTGAAAATGCGAAGTCGCCCAAGAACTGGGATTACTGGAAGCGGGTAGCTGACGGCAGCCAGTCAATCAGCCCGGATTATGCGTATGACGATGGCCGCTATACCTGGTTTGGCTTCAGCCCCCTGAAGAAAATCCCCAGCGTCTTTGTTATGAGCGGCGAACAGGAAACGCTGACTAACCCGGTAGTCAAAAACAGCGGTAGTTTCACCGTTGTTGGTGTTCCTGTAGACCAGCGCTTTGTTTTGCGTATGGGAAATCAGGTTGTTGGGGTTGAAAACCGGGGCTTTGGCAAAGTCCGTCTTCCGGCAGGAGATACCGTTTCCCCGAACGTTGAGAAAGAGGTGATCCAGTGAGCGAACAGGAAAATAAAATCCCGACCGCTGTAGAAATTGAACAGGCACTACGGGAACGGCATCAGAAAGAAATTGAGCAAAACGATAAAACGGATAAGGGAGATGAAGATGACGGTAAATCAGTAAAACGCCTGGGTATCGAGAAGCTTAAAAAATCGCGTAAGGGGCTGGTGATTATTGTGGCCGCTTTCCTTCTGCTGGCCGCCGGGGTGTCTGTCTACTATATCCCGTCGATTATTCGTGCAATGTCCAGCGGTGATGATAAGCCTGCCAGTAATGCGGTATCTACTGGTTCAGTAAAACGCGCGACAGGACTCAGCGATGATGTTGATCCATTCAACACCAGGGAAGAACCGGCTAAGACGGAAGAACGGAAGGAAAGCAGCGGCAAAGCGGAAACGCCACCGGAAAAAGTACAACAAAACTTCAGTCGTGCGCTGGATGTGGCCTATGGGGGGAGCAGCTCTGCTTCCTCAAATTCCGGTGGTAGCTCATCAACGGCCAGCAATACCAGGAACGAGGGGGACGGCAGTGACAAACAGGCAGAGGTTCAGCCTGTTAATGCAGGGCAACCCGCGCAGCTTTCTAAAATTACGCGCGTTCCTTATGACCCTAACCTTTTCATTCCTGAAAATACCGCGATTAAGTGCTCGCTGGACAGACGATTTATTTCTGATCTGGCTGGCAAGCTGGTCTGTACGATTAATGAGGACGTATACAGTGCAAACAGGAATGTAAAGCTAATTGAAAAGGGAACAGCCGCATATCTGATGTATAAAACGGGCACGTTCAATCATGGTCAGGGAGCCGTGTTTATCGCTGCTACGAAGCTTAGAACACGTAAGGAACCTTTCATTGATATTCCGCTGATTGATACACAGGCGGCGGGAGCGCTGGGTGAGGCCGGGGCTTCAGGCTGGATTGACACACATTTTGCAGATCGCTTTATGGGCGCGATGATGGTTGGCATGATCCCCGATGTGGCACAGGCCGCAAGTGGAGCGGCTAAAAGTAATAAAGACAATCAGACCGACTATACAGCTAACAGTCGCCAGGCTTTTGCTGATATAGCACGCGAAGCGTTTGCAAACAGCGTAAATATCCCTCCAACGCTTTATAAAAACCAGGGGGAAATCATTACTCTGATCGTTGGTCAGGATTTGGATTTCTCCAGCATCTACAAATTAAAAATGGTGGGTACCCGGAGGTAATTTGATAACGCTGGATATCAAAGAGTTTTCAATGCTGTTAGGAATAAGGGAAAGCGAAATATACCATCATATTCGTAAGGGCATACCAATAAATGGCGTTCCTTTCCCCAAACCACTGAAACAAATCAAAACGCATCGATTTAATTACGAAGAAGTCATGCGTTTTATTGAAGATCTTAAAGGAAAAGGTGAATTATGAAGGATGCAGAGAACAGACATATTGTTTATGAAATAATAGATGAATACTTCCACCACTGGCTTAATGAAGTCGATGGTTTAACTGAAATCGCGGTAAATCGGCCTGATGAACTGTTTGTTAAAGTGAGTGGGAAATGGCAGCAGCATGAATTAAAAATGGATTTTAAAGATTGTATGTCATTTGCAGGGGCAATTTCTGATTATCATGATGGTGGGTCGGTTACGCCAGAATATCCCTTACGTTCTGTTACGCTCCCCGGAGGGGAGCGTGTACAAATAGTTATTCCCCCGGCAACGGAACGGGAAACGGTGTCTATTACAATCCGTAAGCCGTCCAGTGTGTTTATCGACCATGATACCTTTGTTAAACAAGGGTTTTACTCAAGGCTAAATCAAGGGGGGAAATTCAGGGATAAAGAAGATGAATTATCTTCAATGTTTAAAGATAATTGTTTTGAACAATTTGTCCCTGAATGCCTGGTTAAGGGTAAAACGATGGTATTTTGTGCCGGAACGGGGGCGGGTAAAACCACCTTTGCAAATGCCTGTCTTCAGTACATACCCCATCATTTACGATGTATTTCAATTGAAGATACAGATGAAGCAAAGTTCAGGTTCCACAAAAATCATGTGAAATTGTATTACCCGTCAGAAGGGGAAAGTAGCACTGTCAGTTCCGCTTCTCTTTTACGTTCTGGTTTTCGTATGAACCCGGACAGAATCCTCATGACTGAGGTTCGCGGCGCGGAAGCCTGGGATTTTCTCAAAGGCTCAAGTTCCGGCCATGCAGGGAACCTTACAACCGTCCATGAGAGCACCCCTGAAGATGCTGTGCTTGGACTGGTTCAACGGTGCTATATGAACCCTGAATGTCAGAATTTGCCTTATAACATTATATTGCGGAGGGTGTTAAGCAACGTCGATGTGATTATGAGTATTAAGTACATCGATGAGGAAGATAACCGATTTGCATCGGGTATTTACTATCGTGATATTCATTTTCAGGAATACTTTGAAAAGCTGAAGGAGTGATTATGTCTCTGAAACTACCCGATAAAGGCCAGTGGGCTTTTATCGGTCTGGTTATGTGTCTTGTGACGTATTATACTGGCTCAGTTGCTGTTTACTTCCTGAACGGAAAAACGCCGCTTTATATATGGAAGAATTTTGATTCCATGCTGCTGTGGCGGATAATAACAGAGAGTAATATACGGACAGATATCAGGTTAACCGCAATCCCCTCTCTTTTATCAGGTATGGTTTCGTCTCTCATTGTGCCTGTTTTTATTATCTGGCAACTGAATAAAACGGATGTTGCTCTTTATGGTGACGCGAAGTTTGCCAGTGATAATGATTTAAGAAAATCGAAACTTCTGAAATGGGAGAAAGAAAACGATACTGATATTCTTGTAGGTGCATATAAAGGTAAATACCTGTGGTATACCGCACCAGATTTTGTATCACTTGGCGCAGGAACCCGCGCAGGTAAAGGGGCTGCAATAGGTATTCCAAACCTGCTGGTCAGGAAACATTCCCTGATTGCATTAGATCCAAAACAGGAACTGTGGAAAATCACCAGTAAGGTACGTGAAAAACTGCTGGGTAATAAGGTCTATCTTCTTGACCCTTTCAACAGTAAAACGCATCAGTTTAACCCGCTTTTCTATATTGATTTAAAAGAAGAGAGCGGGGCTAAAGACCTGCTGAAGCTGATTGAGATCCTGTTCCCGTCTTACGGTCTGACCGGAGCGGAAGCACACTTTAATAACCTCGCGGGGCAGTACTGGACGGGGCTGGCAAAATTGCTTCATTTCTTTATTAACTACGACCCCTCCTGGCTTGGTGAGTTCGGGCTTAAACCTGTTTTCTCAATTGGTTCTGTAGTCGATTTGTACAGCAACATCGACCGGGAGCTGATACTCAGTAAGCGAGAAGACCTGGAGGGAACAAAAGGACTTGATGAAAACGCGCTGTATCATCTGCGCGATGCCCTGACCAAAATCAGGGAGTATCACGAAACCGAAGACGAACAACGTTCGAGTATTGATGGTTCGTTTCGTAAGAAAATGAGTCTGTTTTATCTTCCGACTGTTCGCAAATGTACAGACGGCAATGATTTCGACCTTCGCCAGTTGCGCCGGGAAGATATCACTGTTTATGTTGGCGTTAATGCTGAAGATATGTCCCTGGCCTATGACTTCCTCAACCTGTTCTTTAACTTCGTTGTGGAAGTCACGTTACGAGAAAACCCTGACTTTGACCCGACACTGAAACATGACTGTCTGATGTTCCTGGATGAGTTTCCGTCTATTGGTTACATGCCAATCATTAAAAAAGGTTCGGGTTATATTGCCGGGTTTAAACTCAAACTTCTGACGATTTACCAGAATATCAGTCAGCTTAATGAAATCTATGGTGTTGAAGGTGCCAAAACGCTGATGAGTGCGCATCCCTGCCGGATTATCTACGCTGTCAGTGAAGAAGATGACGCTAAAAAGATTTCGGAAAAGCTGGGCTATATCACCACCAAATCGACAGGTTCAAGCAAGACAAGCGGACGCTCAACGTCGAAAAGCAGTTCAGAAAGTGAGGCGCAGCGCGCCCTTGTGCTCCCGCAGGAGCTGGGAACGCTGGATTTTAAAGAAGAATTTATCATTCTTAAAGGTGAAAACCCGGTTAAAGCTGAGAAAGCCCTCTACTTCCTCGACCCGTATTTTATGGACAGGCTGATGATGGTAAGCCCCAAACTTACCGAGTTAACCGCCTCTCTGAATAAGACTAAAAAAGTATTGGGTGTTAAAGGGCTTAAATATCCTTCTAAAGAAAAAATGCTCTCCGTCGGTGAGCTGGAGTCAGAGGTTTTACTATGAAAAAAATGTTAATGGTCAGTGTCCTTTTTCTCTCTGCCTGTTCCTCTCCGCCTGAACCACCACAGGTTGACTGGGAACAGAATCCTGAAACGGTGAATACACAATTAATGGACTGGCAACCGACATACTCAGTTATTAAATCAGACAAGGTTAATTCATCGTGGGTTAAGGTTATCCATAATTTCAGGCCTGAAAACCGCCTTTACGATGATGCTGTTTTTTATTCTGTTGCACATTCTGATTCAGTGATTGTTGAAACCAGTAACGGAACAGACTTTTTCACAGCTAAAAACTGGTTGAGGGCGAACGGTGCAAACGGTGTCATACAGTATCGTTATAAAATGAACTGTTTTTCTTGCCGGACTACCAGTGTTTATTTATCACGATAACGCCGGATTAATAAAATTCTTGTAATTTTATTGAGCCGGGGTTGAACAACCGCAGGGCGTTAGTTGCCCGTTATCCATGAGGTGTATATGAAAAAGACCGTAACCACGGCAGTGCTGCTTTGTGCGTTCGCTGCCGGAACTGCTCATGCTGAGGAAAAGGCCGACCCGAACGATCCATGTGCAATGGTGTTATGCCTTGCCGGAAAACTTGACGGAAGTAGTCCGGCAGAATGTGACCCGATGTATAAAAGTTTTATGTCAATCAGGAAAAAGAATAAACATGGTTTTTTACCCGATCACACGGCAGATGCCAGAAAGAAAAAACTAAATGAATGTCCTGCGGCTGATGCAGGTACAGTAAGTAAAATTATTTCAAGCTTTGGCCGATTGAAAAACTTTTAATTCTGTTTGATTTAATTCTGATGTGAATACGCAAGTTTCAGGTTTGAGACTGGAACTTGCGAACATTTTTTACAGGGGTGGGAGGATGAAAATTATTAACGTACCTGATGCAAGAAGTGTGAGAATTGCCGGAATTGAAATTATCGATAGTGTCAAATCGGTCGCTTCTGTTTTTACTGAAATTTTGTTGTTTATGGTCTGGTTTCCGGCAATTGTCTATGGGCTTTATCGTTTTGTTATCGTTTTGTGGGATGCTTCCTTAAAGCCGCAATCGCTCATTGAGTTTATTAATTTCATGGTTGAGTTATACAGCTATGTACTTCCTTCGTTGGCTGTTATCGCAGTGGCTTTAGTCGTCGTTTTATCCATTTTTAAAAGACTCTCAGCAATATGGGAGGGAAGAAAGCAATGAGACATTTTTTTAATGTTCTTTCCTTTGCTGTTGCCCTGTTGCCAGCTACATTGTGTGCTGCTCAGATTCAGGGGAAAGTTATTCGCGTTCTCGATGGAGATACCATCGAAGTTAAAACACTACCCGCGAAAATTGTTGTGTATGAAGTTCCGATTCGAGTCCGATTGATAAATATCGATGCACCGGAAAAAAAACAACCCTTTGGTCGCTGGTCAACCAATCAACTTAAAGCCCTGCTGGCAGGGCAATCAGTTACCGTCTCTTATACGCAAACAGATCGCTACGGGCGAGTCCTGGGACGAGTGGTGACAGCGAACGGCACTGAGGCTAACCGCCAGCAAGTGCTAAAAGGGGCTGCATGGGTTTATGACAGGTACAACACCGATAACTCATTACCGGCTCTGCAACGGGAAGCTCAGACACAGAAGCGCGGCCTGTGGGCTGACAGTAATCCCGTTCCTCCGTGGGAGTGGCGTCATAAACAAAACTGACGCGCTTCGCTTGTCCAACCCCTCCTCTGCCTGAAGAAAATCTTCAGGCAACGTCACGGTTTTTAATATACATGGTGCGCATATGGGTAAATTAACTCTGGTAGAGCAGGCTTTACGGCTCCATAAAGAATATTACGGTGAAGATAATTTTGGTACTGTCGTAAAGGATTGTGATTACTATCCTAAAGTGGCAGAGATTTTTATAAACAGAAAGAATCGTAAAATTTATTCGAATCTTGATATCGAACCCGTTGCTTCAACCGTCGTTCATACGGGAAGTAGCCCTGTTATGGCTAAAGCCGGGAGGATTAAAAAGCTTATGTTTAAAGATGGTTCGGGAGCATACCGGATTCATCTTGGTCAAAATGAAGTGGTTCATATTATTCGCTTCATTCTTAACTCTAAAGTCAGAATGGAGTACGCAGTTGGCACAACCAAAAGTATGTCGATGCTTCATAATCTTTGCGAAGCTGGACGCGCTAAATTAAACCGCTCTTTACCCCGTAAAGGTATCTGGAAAATCGGGTGTTACGACGGCGTTTATTATCACGGTAAGGCAAGGAAGGAAGAAATAGAAAACGCTTTACGTTTTTCTGTTCATCCAAAGTTTAATGAGCTGGAGAATGACTTTAATCAGTTCTTTTCGGATATTGATTTCTACACCCGTTATGGTCAGTCAGGAATGCGAAAAGTGCTTTTTACTGGTCCTCCGGGCACAGGGAAAACGACTATCGCAAAAGCTTTGGGGGCAAAATATCAGGATAAATATGTATTTGTTTATGCTGATGATTACTTTAAAGATGTTTGCTATGCCGCAGCTCAAAAGAAAATACCCGTTATCATAATAGCTGAAGAGGTTGATGAACTTTATCGGGCTGATGCCGGAACGTTAAGTTTTCTTGATGGGGCTGATACACCGCGAAATCTTGCCGGGACATATGTTATTTTTTCAACGAACTATCCTAACCGGATTGATCCGCGCATCAGAAAACGCCCTGGCAGAATTGACAGAATCATATCTGTAGGTGCTTTTCGGACTAAAGCCGCTGCCGCTTGTGCCAAAATGTACTTACCAGACGATATAAATATTGACCTTAAAGAACTTGGCGCGGTGCTGGACAGAACGACTCCTGCTGAAATAAAGGAGATAATAAATATTGCTATTGGCATGATTCGCGGAACAAAAAACGAATTAACAGTAGATGTAATCAAGAATGCGCGTGCCTTTTTGAAAGGAACCCTTGACCTTAGTGTGCAGGAGGCAGAAGAAGACATAGAGGAAAGGGAAGAAATCTTTAAAAAGAATGGTGCGCAGCCTGACTATTCAAGTTACCTTGAGGATTGATTAATGAGACTTTTTATTGCAGAAAAACCGTCTTTAGCAAAGGCTATTTTTGAAGGACTGGGCGGAAATCCCAATACAGAAAAGAAAAACGGCTATTTTGAACACGGTTCTGATGTCGTTACCTGGTGTTATGGTCATATGCTGGAGCTTTACGACCCACAGGATTATGACGACAAATATTCCAACTGGCGTTATAGTGATTTACCCATTAAAGCGGTTTATCCGCCAAAATATAAAATCAAGCCTGAATCAGAAGCACAGACCCGCATTATTTTGTCTCTTATCGATAAAGCCGACAGCATCGTTCATTCAGGCGACCCCGATGATGAAGGATGTTTGCTGGTTGATGAGATTCTGGGTTATGCCGGAAACAAGAAACCCGTCCAGCGACTGCTTGTTGCCGACCTCAACCTTGCGCCAGTGCAAAAATCACTGTCGAATTTACAACCTAACGATAAATTTCGCGGTATGACGTTAAGCGCCCTGGCGCGTTCCCTGTGCGATCAGGGTTTTGGCTATAACATGACGCGGGGATGTACATTAAAAGGCCGTGAGAAGGGCTATGACGGCGTTCTGAACGTTGGCCGGGTACAAAGTGCCGTTCTTGGTCTGGTGAACATGCGCACGCTGGCGAACCAGAATCACACAGAAAGCTTTTATTACGATGTATTCGCCAGTCTGTCGATGAACGGGCATCAGATTAAGGCGAAATATCAGACAACAGACGACGATCAGATAGACGAGAAAAAACGCCTGATCTCCGAAGCTCAGGCCGCGCATATTGCCGGACGTGTTACGGGTAAGGATGCTATTGTTACTATCGCGACGACAAAGCCGGAAAATAGCAAGCCTCCGCTTCCGCTTAACCTTTCCACGCTTCAGCAGCTCTGCGCAAAGCGATTTGGTTATTCTGCAAAAGATACGCTCGATGTGATGCAGGGGCTGTATGAAACTCACAAGCTTCTGACCTATCCACGTTCTGACAATCGCTATCTTTCAGATGAGCATTATTACCAGGCCGGAGATATTGCCACTGCTATAGCGGCCACCGTACCCGAACTGGCGTCTGCGATCGTAGATATGGATAAAGGCCAGAAACACAAAGCCTTTAATGCCAGTAAGATTGAGGCGCACCACGCCATCATCCCGACGACAAAAAGCGGAGCCGGTATTCAGCTTAATGAAAAAGAGCGGAACGTTTATAACCTGGTGTCCGTCTACTTTATCGGGCTGTTCTACCCGGATGCGATCCGCAACAAGACGAAAATCCACTTTGATATTAAGGGGGATACCTTTACGGCCACACAGAGCGTTCTGGTACAAAAGGGCTGGGAAGCGCTGGGTAAGGATAGTGATGACGAGGACGAAACCGAAGATGCCGGAACGGACGGTTTTGACCTTTCATTGCTGAAATTTAATGACAGCGGCCTGTGTGAATCGGCAGACGTGGACAAGAAAAAGACTACACCACCTCGCTATTTCACAGAGTCAACGTTACTGGCCGCCATGACGAGTGCGGCAAAATTCATTGATGATCCGGCTCTCAGAAAGGCGCTGGAAGCGAAAGACGAGGGCAGCAGTGATCGTGGCAGTATCGGAACGGAAGCCACCCGCGCGGGTATTCTTGAGAAACTGGCGGCAAATACCGGGCTTATCTCCATCGAAAAAGAAAAGGGGTATTCGGAGCTGGTATGGAAAACCACAAAACAAGGCCAGGAGTTTTGCGCTGCACTGCCTCCTGAAATCACTAAACCGGATATCTCCGCTCTGTGGGCTGAAAAGCAGTCTCAGATCAAAGCCGGAGAGCTGACAGTTGAGGAGTTTATTAAGGAAAATGATGAGTACGTCCAGGGGTTAATCGACGAGCTGGACAGGAACGGAATTTCGATTTCTTCAAATGCCACGCCCTGCCCGGTTTGTAACAACGGTTTCCTGCGTAAGCGTAAGGGGCAAAATGGCTTTTTCTGGGGATGCTCCTGCTACCCTGAATGCAAGACAACATTCCCGGACAAAGACGGCAAACCGGATATGGAAGCAAAATCCAGATCAGAAGGTTCCATGTCCCGGCTCGAAGCCCCCTGCCCTTCATGCAGTAAAGAAATTATTATCCGGCCTAAAGGCTTTTTCTGTTCCGGGTGCGAGTTTAAAATCTGGTCTGAAGTGTCAGGAAAAAAACTGACACAAAATCAGGTTGAGACATTAATCAAAAAAGGTAAAACCGGAGAGATTAAAGGCTTTACCAGTAATAAAACCGGGAAAAAGTTTGACGCTGCAATTGTTTTGCAGGATAAAACTACGGGTAAACTTGGGTTTCAGTTCAGTAAAAAATAAGGATTAACTCGATGAGTGAAAATGAAACGTTTGACGCAACAAAAAAGCTACTCCTGAATATTCGCTCTGTTCGTGTTTTTGCGCGAGAAACCAGCTTTGAACAACTGCTGGAAATGCAGGAAAAGCTTAACGCCGTGATCGAAGAACGTCGTGAAGAAGCAGAGCGTGAGGCAGCAGAACGCGCAGAGCGCGAAAGAAAGCGCCAGGAACTGCTCCAGTTGATTGCCGGAGAAGGTTTTTCACCGGAAGAACTGCTTGGCCTGTCCGAAGATGCGCAAAAAACACGCAAAAAGACGTTGCCAAAAGCGCCGCCTAAATATCAGTTTGATGAAAACGGCGAAACGAAATACTGGTCTGGTCGTGGCCGGACACCAAAACCAATCGACGAAGCGTTAAAAGCTGGCCGTTCTCTTGATGAGTTTCTCATCAAAAAAGATGCTTCCAGCACTGCTGGTGACGAACAGTAATCTAACAAGCCTCTGACACTGCGTCAGAGGCTTTTTTTTAGCAAAAAGGGCGCGGGGGGTTATGGTGAAGAAATCTTTGGATATCTTCGCGGGGATAAGGGAAGTAGTCTCTGATATCTTTGGTTTCTAACTTACCAGTGCAGTGATACGTCTGAAAATAGATCCACTCTGCTATTGTTTTGTAGATGTGATTTCCCATGTTCGCGCTTTGAGAACCATACTGCATGACTTGTGCATCCAGGTCATTACACATCTCCGGCGGAGTGAGTACATGATATGTCCTGCATAACAGCGGGCGGTAATTGTAGATTGAGCATGTTCCCTTCTCAGACAAAAACGGACATTTTGACTCATGCCCGGTCGTAAGCGGGTTGTCTCTGGCAGTAAGTTTACTTGCTTGTGCAATATGTGTTGCCTCAAGCGCGGTTAAATGAACATCCATTTTACAGCACGAAGAGCACCCCTTTTGACAGGAGGTAAACGTGCTCACAAATTCTTTGTTAAAACGATCCAAAAAGGCGTACATCTGTTTTAACTTGAGGTAAATATTACCGGATTGAGTATTGAGTTTATTTATGAGTGCCTTTAACTCATCGAAATACTTATCAGGTACGGGTTTCAGATTGGTATAGCCGGGTAATGTTTCGCCTGGCTCCAGGTGGATCACTGAGTTAGGTTTGATATCCATTGCTTTTGCTTCCTATATTCTTCTCGCGCTGGTTGTTCATTTGACACTAAAACAAGCGTCATACAATGGCAAGGTGTCAAGCCCAGCAGTAAATCACGCTTGCCAGCAAACCAGTTTCCTGCAGCCGGTTTGGCCGTTGATTTTTGCCAGCAATATTACCCGCTCGATGCCCGCCCTGGGCGTGAAATTGCCAGCAAAAAAGATTGCCGCTATCAAAGGTGTGGTTTATATTATCTGTATCGTACGATACAGATAATGGAGAAGCTTAATAGATGACTGAAAAAATCACTGACGAGGAACTGGTAGATTTGTTGGAGGCGCTCAAAAGAGCACATGGTATGGGCGTTTGTTCAAAGGCGGTTAAGCTGGCACAGCGTTGCGCTGATGTGTTCCCTGCTATTGTTGCAGAGTTACAGGAATATCGGAACGCCGCTAAGCGAACTTCAGCATGACAAGAGCCACGGAACGCGCTTACAGCGAGCTACAACAGGCGTTTGATTTCTATAACCAGCGCCTTTTTGACGGCGAACTCCCTGACTGTCTGATTACGTTCCAGCGCGGCAAGAACACAATGGGCTATTTCAGTTACAGGCGCTTTGTTGCTGCTGACGGCAGCGGCAGGATGATTGATGAAATCGCCCTCAATCCTGAATACTTCCCGGTGTACCCGCTTATTGAAGTCATGCAAACGCTGGTTCATGAGCAGTGCCATATGTGGCAGTACCACTACGGCAACCCGTCGCGTAAGACGTACCACAATGCGCAGTGGGCGGCAAAAATGGAAAGTATCGGACTTATGCCCTCCTCCACCGGGAGACCTGGTGGTGCGAAAGTCGGCCAGAAGATTAATGACTATCCGATCCCTGGTGGCCGCTTCCAGCGCGTCACACTGGAACTGTTCCAGGGGCAATTTGCTTTGAGCTGGTTTGATCGCTTCCCTGTCCAGGTCGAACAACAAAAAGATATGACCGCCGTAATAGAGCAATGGCGCGAAACGCTTGCTCTGGCGCATCAAAATGCTGAGGCCGGGATTGATATAGAAGCGGTGCTTTCTATGGCTCTGCTGCCGTCAGTGTCACCGCAGAACGGGAGCCATTCAGATGATATGGCCGGGAGCAATGACAATGATTTGTCAGTTGCAGCATTTGAGGACAAGCCAAAACGAAATAAAGTTAAATATCAGTGTCGCGGGTGTGGCGCTGCCGTGTGGGGCAAAGCCGGACTGAATATTGAATGCGGCGATTGCGAGCTGGCTTTCATCGAAAATTAATTGCCAGCAAATTTTCCCGGTCACATCTGTTGGCCAGTGTTTTTTGCCAGCAAAGTTTCTTCCCGGGTTCGCGCCGGCAGCGCAAAAATGACAGCAAAAGAGGGGTATCATGGGGCATTACACAATCAGAACGAATGACGACGAAGATCAGGCCATTAAAAAGGCGCAGGAAGCGACCGGACAGGCATCAGCCAGCAAAACCTTTATGACGGCTATCCTTGAGCTTCAGCGTAACAGAGACGAGATGGCGCAGCTACGGCGTGAACTGGCGCAGGAAAAAGCGCGGAGTCAGGAGCTGGTATCATCGGTAAAACAATTCCGTTCCAGCCTGAACAATCTGTTTGATCTGGCTGACAACCCTTAAATAACAAGGAGCGAAACGTGCATACCACAAATGCGATTATCCTGTGCCTGGTGTCATATCCCTGCATCGTTGCATGGGTTATCTATAAAAACAGATTTGTCGATTACTTGTTTTTAACTCTGCTTGCTTGTTTGGGGAGCATTTTTTCAGTCGTATTGTATAAACAGCCCGACTACTCATTGACCATATATCAGGCCGTTGCTGTCGGCTATGCTGCCGTGATCATGCCAACGGTGTTAGTTTTGAGTGTCGTTAATATCTTCATGGGAAAAGCAGAGAGAACGTGCAAATGAATACACTGGCTGCACTGGAAAATACGTTTCGTGATATGAGAAAGCATGGCTGCCAAACAGTCATGGTCACGCAGTCTTTAGCTGATTTTGGCCGCTACAGCTATAAACCGCGCCCTGCATTTCAGGACTGGATCGAACGGCTGAAGACTGGCGAACGTCTGCCGCGAGGCCGTTACTTTGTTGGCAAGAAGCCTGGTGGCCGCCTGGTGCTCATTGATGAATTGGGGGGAACATGGACAGAAAAAGTAACAGTGATTCATACCAACGCTGGATGATAGAGAAGGCTGACAAAAGGGAAAGGACGCAAATCAGTATGTCGTTCGTAAAGATGAAGGACGTACTTTTTAACGTGCTGGCTATCGGTACTGTTTTAGCAGCCCTGGTGGTGATCTTTTATGAAGTGCAAAGCAGCTTATAAATTGATGGCCGTTGACAATGAATGTCATACTACCTGACCGGGCAATGCCGGAAGATTTCTTTCACGGGTGATGGTTTGTGATCCCGGCATTGTTCCGGCGCTCTCTCGTAAATTCTCGCGCCCAATCCCCCTCGCAAAACCTCAGAATTCACGTAACGCACCGCGATTTCGGCAACCATCAACCCTAACGTCCTTATGTTGTTGGGTTTGCCGCAGAACAATTTATTCATTTAAAATAGATTTAAACGAAGCGGGAAACCGCAGACGTAAAAAAACCGACTGGTGAGGTCGGCTTTTTTACGGTTCCGGTGCGAGCTGGTAACTCAGCCCGGAAGGGAAACTCTCTACAACTGACAATAGTATGATAATCCGTGAAGCCTGATTATGCAATATGACGGGCAGTGACTGTGCGTTAACGGTTTGCCTGAACGTTAGATAAACGTATAATCAGAGGGTTAGCTCTGTGGTGAGTCTCTCCCTGCATTCCGCTAAATGCGGCATGAACAGGTTCAAAGTCCTGACAGGTAATACAGGTGGTGCTGGTTATCTGTGCTCTGGCAGGAGTGAGACTCTCTACAACTGACAAGACGAAGAGAAGCCGTGGTGACAGGCAGTGTAAGAGCAAGCCACGGTGTCTTTACTCCATTTATGGAGAAAACGGATGATTAACCTGTTAATCATCGTTCTGAGGGCGGTAGCGGCGCTTGCAAACGCGCTGATTGCCATTCTGGAACTGATCCGCCAGTTCATCGACTAATGAACACGGAAACGTAATTAAGGCCGGAGGAACACCACCTCCGGCCTTTAATAAAAATATAGTTTAGTTACAACATTCACTAGTCTGTACTAACCACCACACACCTGACCTTCTGCGCACAAGTTACCTTTAATCACTCCTAAACAGGCATTTCATGAAACTCCCCTGTTCTTGCATCGGTAACAGGGGTCTGACGCTCAGTGGAACGAAAACTCACGTTAAGCAACGTTTTCTGCCTCTGACGCCTCTTTTAATGGTCTCAGATGTCCTTTGGTCACCAGTTCTGCCAGCGTGAAGGAATAATGGCCGAGCATATTGATATGTCCGTGGCAAAGCGGGGAGAGGCGTGCGATATCTTCATCATTCAGTGTTTCACCCTGCGCCCGGAGATGATCCAGGGCTGCCTGCATATAAATAGTGTTCCATAACACGACGGCGTTAGTGACCAGCCCCAGTGTGCCCAGTTGATCTTCCTGACCGTCGGTATATCGTTTTCTTATCTCACCTTTTTG
Source organism: Citrobacter sp. R4 (assembly GCF_026719175.1). Lineage (NCBI taxonomy): Bacteria > Pseudomonadati > Pseudomonadota > Gammaproteobacteria > Enterobacterales > Enterobacteriaceae > Citrobacter > Citrobacter sp. R4. The sequence continues at coordinate 3,965 of NZ_JAPPSU010000020.1, read as the reverse complement.
ACCGTGACAGATGGCTCTGGCAACGGCATGGCGACTTTCTCCCCGATTAAGCTGGGTCAGAATGCGCCGGCGGTAATCTTCATCATCAATATAATTAAGCAGATACAGCGTTTTGTTGATGCGCCCCACTTCAATGATTGCCTGAGTCAGTCCGGAAGGACGTTCACTTTTCAGCAATGAACGGACCAGCACTGAAACCTGTACTTTGCCCAGCTTCAGGGAGCCAGCGGTCCGGATCATTTCGTCCCACTGAGGGGTTCTAGGGATTTTCCGTCCAAAAACGACAAAGTGCTCTGGAGGCCCCGCCGTCTGTGGCCTCCAGAGGGGTATTACTTTTTTCGAGATCCCTATTTGGGCTCTGTTTGAGTAAGATTTAGTCTTTTTGGGCTAAATCCATGGCATTCGAAGAACGTGTCCAAATCTTGTCCGAGGCAGAACAAGATGAGTTATATGGACCCCCCGCTTTCACCTCCGCCGACCAACGCTTCTTTTTCTCGCTGAACGATAAGGAACTGGCGATCGCTAAAAGCCTCCGTCATCGGGGCCAGCGTTACATGCTGGTGGTACTGCTGGGCTATTTCAAAGCCAAGCCGGTGGTGCTGAATCCCGGCTTTCATCAGATCAAGCAGGACCTCAAATACGTTTATCAAACCGTTCTACCAGGCCCAGGCTGTAGACCCTTTAATCTCACGCCAAAAGAGAACGAACGGATTTACCAACGTGTTTTCCAGCTCTGCAACTACCAGCGCTGGAATGTCAAAGACCATGGAGCGGCGTTGAGAGATTACTTATCCCAGCAAGCCAGAGCCTGGACAGCGCCTAGGCACCTCTTCGATGCGGCCAATGAATATTGTTCGGGGCAGAAGATCGCAATCCCTGCCTACAGCACGCTGCAAAAGATCATCAGTCAGGTGGTGGGAGACGAACAGGAACACATGGCCGCGCACCTTGAGCGTGCAATGTCACGCGGTCTTAAGCAAGCACTGGCGGAGCTCGTGAACGGCACAGGTCCACTGCCGTTCCGACAGTTGCGACAATCGGCTCGTAACTTCACCGGAACCGAGTTGGAGAAAGAACTGATTGTCTATCGCCATATCCAGCATTGGATGCCGGAAGTGGATCTGCTGTTGAGCACGCTATCACTGTCGCAGAAAAATCTGCAACACCTGGCAGAGAAAGTCGACTACTACGGTGCCAAACTGAAACGTCAAACCGTAGGCAGCCAATGGCTGTATTTATTGTGCTATCTTCAAACGCGATGGCAGCAAGCGCTGGAACGTATTGCCGATGGCTTTGTGCATCATGTCAGACAGACCAAACAGAAGGCAAAGGATTATGCGCAGGAAGCGGTGTTTAAGGATTGGCAAAAAGCAGCTAAAAATGTCAGCAAGGCAGCTGAAGTACTGCACCTGTTCATTGATGACAGCATTGATCTGCAACTACCGTTTGCAACAGTAAGACAGCAAGCACTGAGCCTGCTGACCAAAAGGGATCTGGAATCTGTATGTCTCTTCCTGAACGAGCAGCGACGATCGGTCGATGAAGCCATGTGGCAGTACTGCGACGAGAAAGAAAGTCTGCGGAAAGGTTTGCTGCGAGAGTTGTTCCTATGTCTGCGCTTCGAAGGCTGCGACGGCACCCAGCACTTAGCGGCCGCCTTGGCGAAAACACAAAACGAACTCAACGGCCAGGACGCTCAGTTGCAAACTGCCGACACCAGACTCCTTTCCAAAAAATCACGTGAATTCCTGCTGGATGGTGAAGGGAATATCCTGATCGATCGTTATGAGTGGTTCCTCTATCAACAGATTCCTGATCGCCTGAATGGCCAGCTGACGCTGCCTGATATCACTAAATACCGGGCACTCGACGCCGACCTGATCGACGGGGAACATTGGCGAAAAAACAAATATACGCTGCTTCAACAGAGCCATTTTACAAAATTAGCGGAGGAGCCTGAAAAGCTGATCAAACAGATGGCCATGGAATTGGATACCCGTTTGTACGAAGTCGGCGAATATCTTGAACAGGAAGACAACCGGAATATCATCTTGCGTAATCCGCAGGGTAAACGCTTCTGGCGCCTGCCTTCGGCCAGCAAACATCATCTGGTCAACAATCCCTTCTTCCAGCAAATTCCCACAACGGGGATTGCGGATGTACTGCGCATGGTTGATCGTGACACCGGTTTCATTGACTGCTTCGCTCATGTGCTGGGTTCCCAATCCAGAAGCCGTTCCCATGAATATGACCTGTTGGCAATTCTGGTCGGCAATGCAACCAATCAAGGCATTTACGGCATGGCACAGATCTCTGATCGTACCTATGATCAGCTCAGCACTATCCAGGCGAACTATCTTCGCCTGGAAACATTGAATGCTGCTAACGACAACATCAATAACGCGACAGCCAAGCTACCCATCTTCCGGTACTACAACATCCAGGAAGATGTGATCCACGCCAGTGCCGATGGTCAAAAGTTCGAAGCCCGGCGCGAGACCTTCAAAACCCGTTATTCGTCGAAGTACTTTGGCACTCAAAAAGGTGTTTCTGCCATGACCTTGATCGCCAATCACGCTGCGATCAACGCCAGAGTGATCGGCGCCAACGAACATGAATCGCACTACATCTTTGATTTGTTGATGAGCAATACGTCAGACATCATTCCGGATGTGCTCTCAACCGATACCCATGGGGTGAACCATGTGAACTTCGCGTTACTGGATCTGTTCGGATACCAGTTTGCCCCACGCTATGCCCAGGTTGGCAAAGTGATCAATGACATGTTTGATGTCAAGGAAGACAAAGAACACCGAATTCAGCTGTGCTTAAAAAAGCCAATCAATACCCATCGTATTGCGCAGCACTGGGATACCATCCAACGGATTGCAGTATCACTTAAGCAGCGGAAAACAACGCAAGCCACCTTGGTGAGAAAGCTCTCGGAGTACAAGCGCAATCACCCGCTGCTGGAAGCCCTGACGGAATACAATCGCCTGGTGAAAGCGAATTATCTACTGTGCTACATCGATGATGCCAGTTTAAGAAACTATGTTCAGCGCGCGCTGAACCGGGGAGAGGCCTATCACCAACTGCGTCGGGCCGTGAGCAGCGTCAATGGGGATCAGTTCCGGGGCAGTTCAGACGAAGAAATCCAGCTATGGAATGAGTGCGCTCGCCTGGTCACCAATGCCATCGTTTACTTCAACTCCAGGATACTCAGCCAGCTGTTGACCAGCTTCGAATACCAAGGAGATACCAAGAGAATAGATATCGTCAAACAGGCATCCCCTGTGGCCTGGCACAACATTAACCTCAAGGGGACTTACCACTTCGAATTGAGCGAAAAATTGCCAGATCTGGAGGAGCTTATGCGCTCAATCGAGGGATATTTACCCGTCAGCGAAAAGTAATACCCCTCTGGAGGCCACGGACGGCGCGGCCTCCAGAGCACTTTGTCGTTTTTGGACGGAAAATCCCTAGAACCCCATTATCTAAAAATACTTAATTGTCTTTTAACGTCGCTAAATTTTAAATAAATAAGTGAAGAGTGTTAGTGGAGCCACTGATTTAAAGTTGGCAGAGTAAAACTTGAAGTGCGACATAAACCACCTAATTAATTTAAAGGGTTTATGGAGTATATAAAATTGTCATACCATCATCTTAACTTTGAAGATCGTACTGCATTAATGCTTGAGTCAAGAAAAGAAGGCTTTTCAGCCAGAAAATTTGCTGAACTCATTAAAAGACATCCTAGTACGATCTATCGTGAGCTTAAAAGAAATAGCATCAATGACGTTTATCAAGCTCGATATGCTTCTGATAACACCTTCGCTAGGGAAGGTGCGAATAAGCGGGGAAATTCTTCTCGGCTGACTCAGTCATTTCATTTCTTCATGTTTGAGCCGATTTTTTCTCCCGTAAATGCCTTGAATCAGCCTATTTAGACCGTTTCTTCGCCATTT